>CBFCWR010000176.1:0-6775 GCA_965601575.1 uncultured Desulfofustis sp.
CGGCATAGCCTCGCTCGACGGCCGAGCGCCAATCACTCACACTCTTTTGAGACAGGAGCAGGGGGTCGGTGCCATGTCCCGGCAGTCTTACACCATACACCCAGAATCCTCTCTTCCTCAGCATTTTTGCCATCTCTTTCATTTCCTCAGGTACTGACAGATAGCTGTGGACGAGTACCACCCCCGTGCGTCTGGACCAGGCCGGAAGTAGATAAGGAGCGCCGAAGCGCTGGTCGATCTGACTCTCAGCCTGACACTCAGCCGCTTCATGTTCAAAGAGCTTTCGATCATGGCTATACAACCTTCTGGCGACCAACAACCGAGTCAGCCAATCCGGCACCAAACCGACACGATTGAGTAGGTTCTGGACCTCTGAGAGGGGCTCGAGCTCGTTAGCTATCACTTCACTGGGATTTGAAATTCGGGCCTGATGGAAGGCGGCAGACTCCCGCCAACGTGATCCCCGCTTCTTGAACTGGTCCTGCTCTGTAATCAGACATTTGGATTCCAGCCCTAATTTGAGAAAACTGCCTATTTTCTGATAGCGATCGTCGGAGAGCAGATGGACCTGATCTTCGTTGAGAGAATGGTGCAGCGTGATGCGCACCCGAGGGTTTTCCTGTAGCGCGTTGACCGCCAGATATGCTTTGCGTGCCAGGTCAAGGCGGTCAAAAGGTGAAAATGACCGCTTACGCAATAAATAGGCCAGGATATGATCATGATTTATGGTGGTCGCCGCATAGATTCTTTCCATGTAGATCTGCATCATGCGACGGGACGCGTCCTTCAGATAGGCAATCAGTTCAGGATCTTCATCAAAATCTTCCTGCACTGGCTCCTTCTCGAATTTGGCGACTATATCATCGCTCAGAAAATCGGCCGTATCCAAAGGTTTGCCGAAGCGTATGTCGATATCGACGCCTTCCAGGAACATGGTGCCTTCGGCCATCAATTCCTCGAGCATTCGCTCTGAAGGTTCCTTGACCATCCGATTGGCCAGGTCCGACAAAAAGTTGTCATGGGCTCGTATCGGATAATAAGTAAGGTTTATCGGCACGAGCTTGACGCTTTCTGAGTCGATGTTGTCTTTTTCGCCGCATTTAAGGCGAGCGCAGAGCAGATGATCAGCATCGCGGTTTTCATGCCGGTGACGAAGAAGGATCCGTCTGATCAATTCTGCACGAAGCCCAAGCACCGCGGCACCGGTATGCGGTGAGCGCGCGTCTTCGCCCTCGCCGATGATAAATTCCTTGTCCCGGATAAGCTTTTTGTTTTTGACCATCCGGCCTTCGGGAAAAATAATCCAGTTTGCCTCTGAAGTGATGAGTGTTCTGATAATCAACTCATCGCGCTGGGGATCCCGCGTGGACACGACACCCACTCGATCGAAATATGATTTCAGTGCTCCCTGAAAGAGTGAGTCAACGGCCAGAGACCAGATCTGTTTCTTCGTCAGCTGGTAGAGATAGTAGGGAAGCAGCAGCGTTTCCAGCCGGGTGAAATGGTTGATAACGAAAATGACCGGTCCGACCGGCAGGTAGAATTCATTGTGAAATCTACAGGAAGCTTTGAGTATCCGGGCCAGCGTTTTGATACCCAGCTCGGTTGTAAAATAGGCAGCTCTGTTCATCGCCTCCCTGTTCTCCTTTTAGACCACCATTATAGTATAGGCAATCGCAGAAGATAACAAGCCGGGGTACTTCGGATAACAGGTCTACAGCCCCTGCCTTTTCCCACAAAAGCAGGGGCTGTACGCTGCAGCTAGAGGCTAGGAGAGGCTCAGCTGGTTTGCATGTCGGCAATAAATGCGTTGGAGGATTCTATTGCTTCATTCATGCGCTCGATCAGCTTGTCGATTTCCAGTTCCAGGCCGGCAAACTCATCCTGAAGCGAACCGATGGCCTGGGCGTTCAGATTATGCTTGAGAAAGAGGACATTGTCCCTGAATATCCGCAGTACCGGCTCCATGCTTTTCTCTGCATCCTGCATGTGGGAGAGCATATCCTCGTAGCGGGCCCTGGTGTCGCTTAGCTGTTTTTTACTGGATCGTGCCAGATCCTTATTCTCATAGAGCTTGATCTCGTCGTCCCATTCGTCAAAAAGCGCCTCGGACACAGACTCGACTTTGGCGATTCTGTCACTCACCTTGTCTGCGATGGCAACACATTCCTCGTATTCGTCATTGAGTTGGTCATAGGCCTTTTTCAGGTCAGTCTCTTGCAGTGACACCACCGAGTCGAACTGCTCAAGAGCTGATTTGAACTGTTCCTGGGCATCCTGCTGGGCGTCTCTGGCCCCCTCGACCCGATCTACCATGATATCACGTTTGTGCACACCGACTTTTTCCATGGCACTATAGTAGGGATTTCCACAGCCAGTAAGCAGCACCAGAAGGGCCCCCAGCAATGCAGGATAGAGATAAATGGAACTGTTTCGCGTCATGATCCTTCCTCCGAATACGATGATAAGGGTTGAGCAGTCGACCCATGCCAGGACACCAGAACCCTAAGACAAAGTGATGAGGCGTGCAAGGGAGCTTAGCTGGACTTGACCGAATCTTATCGTTTCAGGTTTACCCCGCCTGATTGCCGTCCGGAAACTACCCGGCAGCAGATGCTCTCATCTTCCTCACTTGTTAATGCACTAAATGCAGGATAATCTGAAACAGGAGCGCGCGATGTACCTGCACACGATAAAGGACAATCATCTGAATCGATGACGATACGAAGCCTCTCACCACGAGCACAAGCAACTGCGGCTTATCTGCTGTGCCTCATACTGGTGCCGGTATACGTCAACATGTTTCCGATCTGGAAATATCTCTCAACCGTCTTTGGAGATATATTTTTCCTAATTCTCCCGCCTGTCATTCTGGCCCTGTTTGTTGGGGGTGTTCTGTGGATCCACCTCCAGGCCAGGCAATCTTCCCAGCCGATAGACAGGAAAAGTGTCGGTCTTGGCGTGCTGTTCTGCTTCATCGGGTTGTTGGCAACCGATCCCGATTTTCCGGTCAAACGAGTTCATGTCGTCGAGTATGCCTTTATCTGCCTGATCGCCCGCTATGCCATGTCCCATTATCTCCACGGCCTGCCGCTTCTGTTTTTTTCCGCCTGTTTTGGTGCGCTGCTGGGAGTCCACGATGAATTCCTGCAAGGACTCCATCCGGCACGTACCTATGGACTCCGTGATATGGGAGTGAATCTGATGGGCAGCTTCGGTGGGGGATTGATCTGGCACGGCCTTCATCTCTTCTCTGCTAAGAAACCCTCGACCGTAGCCAGCATTGATCTCTATTTTCTCGGCTGGCTGCTTGTTGGAGTGCTGCTTCTCATCTGGCCGGCAGTGTATTATCGAGGTTTAGTGGTGGATATCTGGGTCGCTGTACCGCTTCTGGCAGCACCTGTCTATTATCTTATATACCGTGAAATTTTTACCAGGGAGATCTCCCACGGAATTCTTGCTGTCACCGCGGCAGCCGTATCTCTGGCAATCTATCCGCTGCTGACCAGACTGCCGGGAATTGTATTTTATTGATACATAACAGTAACATAAAAACTGTTTATAAAAAATGGGAAGAAGATCACTCGGACAAAAAGGCTGGCTGGTTGCCGGGCTGCTATCGCTCAGCCTCGTTCTCTGGCTGCACGGTCTGTTGAGCTCACAGATTTATAACCCTGAGGTGCATATTCCACTTCGTAAAGCCGCCGCTCTGCACAGAGACAATGCGGTAGCGCACACTGACGAACTGGAGTTAGCCAAGGCTTACTGGCTGAGATACACCGATGTCAGAACTCACCCGTTTTTCGGGGAAGAAGGCCCCCTCGGGATTACCGGTGCACGAGAACACTATCGTCAGCACGGACGCCGGGAGGGAAGAATTTATGAGCTGGTTGCTGAAGGGGAAGATCCCGAACAGGAGCGTATTTTAGCCGAAGCGTATTGGAGCCGTTACCCCGACATCGCCGCCAGCCGGATCTGGGGGAGAACCAGCGCGCTTGGTATTCGCGGTCCACGGGATCATTACCGCTTTATAGGTCGGCAGCAGAAACTGATCTGGGGAAGCTCGGAAACAGTTCAGGAAACGACGTCTGAGTCCACTCCCTGAACCTCAAATTAGCGGTTGACTTTGAACTTTATTCGATGCAGAGTTTGATATCGTTTCGAGCGCTACCATTTCCCAACTATCAAGAGGAGATACGCCCGATGAATCGGATCTTCATCTGTCTCAGCTTACTCATGTTCTGCTCCCTTGCCGCAGTTGCCAACGGCACCACTACAATCAAACTGGGTGTCGTCACCAAGCCGGGATCAGCACAGAACATAGTTGCTGAAAAATTTAAAGAGCTGGTCGAACAACGCTCCAACGGAGAATTGGCGGTAAAGATCTTCCACTCCGCTTCCCTGGGCAATGAAACCGAAATCCTTCAGCAGATACAATTGGGGACGATCGAATTGGCAGTAATCACCTCGGGACCATTTGACAGCTTTGACCCCATCGTCAGGGTGATAGACTACCCATTTCTCTTCAAAGACCACCAGCAGGCTGACCAGGTGCTCGATGGCCCCCTTGGCGCCGAAATTTTGACCAGCCTTGAAAGTTCCGGGTTTAAGGGGCTGTGTTTCTCCGAAAACGGTTTTCGCAACCTGACCAACTCTAAAAAAGCTGTCACCAGCCCGGCTGATATCGAGGGGCTGAAGATCAGAGTCATGTCGTCCGCGCTGCACAAATCGATCTGGCAGACCCTGGGCGCAAATCCGACACCGATGCCATGGCCGATTTACACTGAACTTGAACAGAAAGTCATCGACGGCCAGGAGAACCCGCTCTGGGTTCTTGAAGTATACAAATTCTATGAAATTCAGGATTTCATGACGCTCACCCGCCACGTCTACTCTGCTCACATCGATGTGGCCTCGCTGAACTGGTGGAATTCGCTGGGCAAGGATACTCAGACTCTTGTTCAGGACGCCATGTGTGAGGCGGCAAGGTATCAGCGCAGTGACAACCGCTCAAAAAATGAGGCTCGTCTCGCCCTGCTCAAGGAAAAAGGCATGCAGGTCGAGGAGCGTCCCGACATCGATGCCTTCAGAGAACAAGTGGCTGGTCTCAAGGATATCGACCTGTTCTCTGCCCCAGAGGTGCAAAACCTGTTGCGCCGAGTCATAGAACAGACCAGGTAGTCCAATGGGGCCTAAAGCAGCGGGCGCCATCGAACAACTCAGCAGTTACTGCAACCGCTATGCCGAGTACTTCCTGCTCCTGCTTGGCTCCTCCATGACGGCAATCGTCATCCTCCAGGTCTTCTGCCGCTATGCACTCAACCACTCGCTGTTCTGGTCCGAAGAACTGGCCCGCTATCTGCTCGTCTGGCTCACCTTCGTGGGGGCAACGGTTGCCTACCACCGCAACATGCATCCGGGCGTTGATGTTATCTTCAAGCGGCTGCAACGGAAGAGCCGCACCAGGATACGGCTTTTCGTTCATTTGATCTCTCTCGTTTTCTTTCTGATCCTCATCTGGTACGGCTGCAATTTCGCCTATTTTATCAGGGCCCAGACCACCCCCGCCCTGTCACTACCCAAGTGGCTGGTCTTTTCTGTCATTCCGCTCAGCGGTCTGCTCTTTACTCTGCACTGCCTGGCCTTCCTGTATAGAGGATCGCAGCCAAAGACTTCGGGCGGCGGTAGACGATGAGCACGACAATCCTGCTCATTCTGCTGCTCGTTCTCTTCCTCTGCAACACCCCGATTGCCATCTCCATCGCCGTCGCCTCCATCGCCGCCATCGCGATCAAGGGCGACTACTCGCTCATGGTCGTAATTCAGAAGCTCTTTGGCGGCGCAGATTCCTTTCATCTGATGGCGGTACCGTTGTTCATGTACGCCGGATTGATCATGGAGAAAGGGGGCATCAGCAGGCGATTGATAGATCTGGCCAACGCCCTGGTTGGCTGGCTGCCCGGCGGGCTGGCCGCGGTCACTGTGGTTTCGGCGATGTTCTTTGCCGGCATCTCGGGCTCTGCCGCAGCTGACACCGCAGCGGTGGGCGCCCTGCTCATTCCGGCGATGAAAAAATCGGGCTACGACAGCGATTTCGCCGGGGCCGTCCAGGCCGCCGGCGGATCGATCGGGGTGATCATTCCTCCATCCATACCCATGATTATTTTTGGGTACCTGACCGGGGCTTCGATAGGCAGGCTTTTTGCGGCCGGAATCCTGCCGGGCATCATGATCGGTCTGTCGCTTATCGCGATCGCAACCTTTCTCTCACGGAAGTACGGCTATGGCGCTGCAGTCTCATTCAGCTGGCGAAGCTTATTACGGAACTTTGTTGCGGCGATACCGGCGTTGGGCGCCCCTGTCATCATCCTCGGCGGAATTTTAGGCGGTATTTTCACCGCCACCGAATCGGCGGCGGCGGCGGTGTTTTACTCGATGATAGTAGGGTTTTTCATTCACCGGGAACTCGAAGCCAGAGATTTGAGCCCAATTTTCATCGAAGGTTCAATCATCGCCGCAATCGTCATGTTCATCATCGCCACCGCTTCTATTTTCAGCTGGGTGGCCGCCATTGACGATATTCCCGGAAGACTGGCGGGAAGCCTGTTGATGCTTTCTGAAAATCCGGTCATTCTGCTGCTGCTCATCAATCTGGTGCTGCTGATTGCCGGCACCTTCGTGGAAACCACCGCAGCACTCATTCTTCTGGTACCGATGATCATGACCCTGCTGCCCTCCCTGGGTATCGATCCCGTGCATCTGGGCGTCATTGTGG
>CBFCWR010000177.1:0-6750 GCA_965601575.1 uncultured Desulfofustis sp.
TGTCCCAGCAGTTATCGTGGATATTGAACAGCATCGTCCGAGCCGCATTGGTTGCGTCGGTGGCATGGACCCGCCCGCCGGTCAGACGCCAGAGCAGGAAGCTATCGACCGTGCCGAAGGCCAGCGCTCCCTGTTCCGCTTTTTGGCGTGCTCCGTCGACATTGTCCAGGATCCAGTTTATCTTGGTTGCCGAGAAATAGGGGTCGATCAGCAGACCTGTTTTGGCGGCGATGAGGTCGCCATGCCCAGCCTCGCTCAGTGAGCTGCAATACTCCGAGGTTCTTCGATCCTGCCAGACAATGGCACGGTAGACCGGCTCTCCCGTTGCACGGTCCCAGAGTATTGTGGTTTCCCTCTGGTTGGTGATACCGATTGCCGCAATGTCGCGGCCGCTCAGCCCCGATTTACTCAGGGCGAGCCTGCAGGTTTCCAGGGTACTCTTCCAGATCTCTTCCGGGTCATGTTCCACCCAGCCGGACTGGGGAAAGAACTGCTCGAATTCCTGTTGTGCCAGACCAAGGATATCAAAGGCTTCGTTGAAAATAATGGTCCTGCTCGAGGTGGTACCCTGGTCGATACTGAGAATATGTCTGCTCATGGCAAATCCTCTCTGCAATGAAGCTGATGTCTATTTAGAGAAGTACTCATCATATTTGGCCTGCGCGTGGTCTCCGAATAGATGTTCGCAGGTCGCTCGAATTCCCTCCAGCTTTTTGAGCTCCTCGTAGGGAAGCAGATACTCCAGTTTGGAACGCCGCTTCAGGTAATCCTTGAGGGTCACCACCATCTCGCTTTCTCTGATATAATCTATCTCACAGCGGCGAATTCCCGTACCTTCAATCAATGGCTCAGCCAGCTCGGGTTTTGTTTCTATGGCATCCAGCATCGGAATAGCGTGCTCGCCGTAGCGGCGCCATAACCTGTCGCTCAACATCTCGCCGGTATCGCTGGCGATACTGTGGTCCAGGCCAAGCTCATAGGCTTTCTTGTAATAGGTGCTCTTCACCTGATTGCCGGGTTCGCCGTACCATTTGCCATCCGCCTTGCCCAGATTGACGCCAAGCTTTTCAACTTCCTCACAGATTTCTTCACCCACATTGAGGCAGTCGGTCAATTTTCCACCAAAGATACTGATGTGTTTTTTCTCAGCGACGATCTCCACCACGTGCTTGCGCGACATCTGCAGGAAGTCATCCTTGGATTTCTGCCCTTTCTTCAGGACCAGAGGACGCACCCCGCAGCGCTCCGAGATGATATCTCCGAGCTCGAGGGGTCTGTTCAAATCAAGACGGGCGTTGATGTTGGACAAGACGAATTCCCTGTCTTCGGCAGTCACTTCGGTCTCAGGCTCATCAACCGGCGTATCGGTGGTGCCTATGCAGGTGCGGTTGGCCATCGGTATGGCGAAAAACAGGCGCCCATCGTCCGCAAAAAAGGCCAGGACCCGTTTCTGCCGCGCCAATCTTGGCACGATAAGATGGATTCCTTTGGAAAAGATATGCTGGTATTCAGTTTCAACGCCAGTCATTCCATTGAGCCTGTCCACGAAGGCCCCCGCGGCGTTGATCACCACCTTGGAACGTATGGTGAACTGTGTTCCGCTGACTTTGTCTTTGGCAACCGCCACCCAGTTGTTCTGGGCATCGTATTCACCCTCGACGTACTCCACGTAGTTCGCCGCCACGCAGCCCTTGTCCATGGCGCTGCGGACAAAATTGAACACGAAACGGGCGTCATTGTCCTGCAGGTAGGCATCGGAATATTCGACCCCGCCCTTGCTGTCACTCACCTTGACCAGCGGCTCGGCGTACTTTATTCGGCTAGGGGAAAACAGCGCTGGCGTCCGTGTCTGGCCCCTGCCGAAGATCCAGTAGATCCAGGTGCCGATCAGCATGAGCCACGGCGGTATCCGGGTTTTTTTCGAAAGCGTGCTCAGAAAGCGGATTTCCGTAACGGTGGATGGGAAGCTTCTCAGCAGTTCATTTCGTGATTTACACAAATTGTTTACCAAGCCAAATTCATAGGTTTCCATGTACTTTATTCCGCCCCAGATCAAATTGGAGGAATATTGGCTGGTAAACCCCGCAAAATCACGACAATCGATAAGACCGACCCTGGCGCCACGGGAAGCCAGGGCTGCGGCACTGACCGCACCATTCATCCCGCCGCCGATGATGAGCACGTCGAAGGTGTCGGTCTGCAGTTTTTGGATGTTTTCTTCTCTGAGCTTCATGCTATCTTCTCCGGCTCTAAACCCTCGCCGGTCTCATTGCTGGCCATTACCCTCAGGGGGATGCTTCAGCCCTTGTGAACGGATAGTTTTACGCCGGCCGATCGCAGGTGAAGCAGCAATCACCCTTATGCTAGACATATCTGAAGACAAAGACGAACCAGATAATGGAGATGATCAGACCGCCCCAGAGCGGGGCTCCGTAAAAGGCGAGCCAGCCCATATTGATGAATCCTGTTCCCAGCCAGGATATAAAAAGACGATCACCCCTGGTGGTATCCAGTCCAAGTATTCCCCGCCGAGGATTACCTCCTGGACTGAAATTTTCCCATACGCCCATGGTCACTATCGACAAGACAATGACAATGAAAAAAGCGGCGGTTGGCCACGTCCATGCCATCCAGGACAAACCCATATCGATCCTCCTCGACTAAACCCGTCCGAGGGCAAAACCCTTGGCGATGTAATTGCGTACAAAATAGATGACTATCGCACCCGGCACAATGGTGAGCGAGCCGGCCGCGGCCAGCAGGCCCAGTTCATATCCCGAACTGCTTGCCGTACGCGTCATGGTGGCCGCGATAGGCTTGGCCTCAACCGATGTCAAGGTTTTGGCCAGCAGCAGTTCCACCCACGAATACATAAAGCAGAAGAACATTGTCACTCCGATTCCGGCCGCGATGGTGGGGATAAAGATGCGGATGAAAAAACGCCAGAACGAATAGCCGTCCAAAAATGCCGTCTCATCAAGTTCCTTTGGCACGCCGGACATGAACCCCTCGAGGATCCACACGGCCAGCGGAATATTGAACAGGCAGTGGGCCAGGGCAACGGCTATGTGCGTATCGAACAAGTTGATGGCCGAGTAAAGTTGGAAGAACGGCAGTGCAAATACGGCCGGAGGAGCCATCCGGTTGGTGAGCAGCCAGAAAAACAGATGCTTGTCGCCCAGGAACCGGTAGCGTGAGAATGCATACGCAGCCGGCAGCGCCACCGTGACCGAGAGCAGGGTATTGATGACCACATAAATGATCGAATTGATGTAGCCCATATACCAGGTCGGATCGGTGAAGATGACGATGTAGTTATCCAGGGTGAATTCCTGAGGGAAAAAGGAAAAACCGCCGAGGATCTCGTTGGTGGTCTTGAACGACATGGACAGCAGCCCATAGATCGGCAGCATCAGAAACAAGATGTAGAGCGTGGGTACTATCCACTTTTTCGAACGGGTCATTTCACTGCTCCTCGTTGCGCATCATGATGGTGTAGAATGCCCAGCAGGTGAGCAACACCATGAGAAAATAGATCAGCGACATGGCCGCCGCCGGTCCCAGATCGAACTGACCAAGCGCTATCTTGACCAGGTCGATGGAAAGAAATGTCGTGGTGTTGCCGGGCCCACCGCCGGTCAGTACAAACGGCTCGGTATAAATCATGAAACTGTCCATGAAGCGCAGCAGTATGGCGATGGTCAGCACCCGCTTCATCTTGGGCAGCTGGATGAAGCGGAAAATTGCCCAGCGGCTGGCACCGTCAATGTGAGCAGCCTGATAATAATCGTCGGAGATGGAGCTCAATCCCGCATAGCAGAGCAGCACGATCAAAGAGGTCCAATGCCAGACATCCATGACCACCGTAGTCATCCAGGCGGCGATTGGCTGGTTGGTGAAGTTATAGTCAATCCCCATCGAGTTCAGGGTGTAGCCGAGCAGCCCGATCTCGGGAAGGGCGAAGATGTTCCACATGGCGCCGACCACATTCCAGGGAATCAACAGAGGCAGAGCCATCAACACCAGACAGACGGAAACCCAGGGGCCTTTGCGGGGCATGGCCAGGGCCACGCCGATACCCAGGGGCACCTCGATGGCCAGGATCATGCCGGTGAATAGAAACTGGCGGATAAGAGAGGCGTGAAATCTGGGTGAACGCAGCACCTGTTCAAACCAGGTGGTGCCTTCCCAGAAAAACACGTTGTCGCCGAAGGTCTCCTGGAACGCGTAGTTGACCACCGTCATCAGCGGGATGAAGGCGTTGAAAGCGACCAGGATCAGGACCGGCACCACCAGCCACCAGGCCCTGTTGTTTTGCGTTTTATTCATTGACCGCCTCCTCGACTACCCAGTCGTCGCAATAAACTTTGGTGTGATCGGGATCGAATTGGATCCTCGGATTTTCCGCGGGAATGGTTTGATCTTCTGTCATCACCATTTTGATAATCTCGGATTCGTGGGTCAGGGTCACCACCTGGTAGCGCCCCAGATCTTCAACTTTATCAATGTGTACCGGGATACCGTCATCGGCAAAATCGACGAATTCCGGGCGGATACCAACTTCGAGTTTACCGCTCAAATCTTTTTTAAAGTGACTGGACACAGGCACAAGACTGTTGCCGAAAACAGGCTGGCCGCCATCCATTGTACAGGGCAGGATATTCATTCCAGGAGAGCCGATGAAATAGCCCACGAAGGTATGGCGGGGATGGTTGAAGAGCTCAACAGGTGTTCCCACTTGAACCACCGTCCCCTCATACATGACCACCACTTTTTCGGCAAAGGTCAGGGCTTCGACCTGATCGTGGGTGACATAGATCATGGTCACCCCCACCTGCTGATGCAGTTCCTTGAGCTTGGATCGCAGCTGCCATTTGAGGTGCGGATCGATAACCGTCAAGGGCTCATCAAACAGGATGGCGTTGACGTCGGAGCGGACCAGACCGCGGCCAAGCGAGATTTTTTGTTTGCCGTCCGCCGTCAGTCCGGAGGCTCGCTTTTTCAGGTTGGCAGTCAGGTCGAGCATCTCGGCTATCTGTTGGACACGCTCTCCCACCAACTTCTCATCCATTCCCCTGTTGCGCAGCGGAAAGGCCAGATTGTCGTACACGGTCATGGTGTCATATACGACGGGGAACTGGAACACTTGGGCAATCTGGCGCTCCGAAGTGGGAAGCTGGGTTACCTCTTTGCCGTCGAACAGTATCTCACCCTCCGAGGGCGTCAATAACCCGGAGATAATATTGAGCAGCGTGGTCTTGCCGCAGCCGGATGGGCCGAGCAGGGCGTAAGCGCCGCCGTCCTCCCAGACCTGGTTGATTTCGTTGAGTGCATACACCGGTTCCTGCCCCTTGGGAGGCGGGTAGGCGTGTCGTACATCGCGGAATCTGATTCGTGCCATAGTGCAACCCGTTTAAATATCGATCAACTTCTCGTCGGCGTCAAAATACATGCAGTTGCCTGCATCGAAATAGATCCGTATTTTTTCACCATAGACGAAAGAATGAATCCCCTGGGTCTGACTGACCCAGACATTGCCATTTACACTGATGCGGATAATCGATTCTGAACCGCTGATTTCAGCGATCTGAACCGTGCCGCTGACTTCAACCCCTCCCCCGTCCAGCAATAAGTGGTGGGGCCGCAGGTCGATTTTGTACTCGCCATCGGGCAGCTTAGCCAGTTCCCCGGGAACTTTCCACGAAGCAACGCTGCCCAGCTGCGCCTGATCCCCGCTCTTGCTGATGACCGCACTGTTTATCGGCGGGTCGGAGAACACCTCGGCGCTCTCCAAGGTGGCCGGCTGACGGTAGATCGAGGCAGTCTGGCCAAACTGCACCACCCGACCTTCTTTGAGAGTGGCGGTATGTCCCCCGAGCATCAAGGCCTCGAGGGGTTCCGTCGTGGCGTAAACCACGGTTGAACCGGTATCCTCAAACAGCTTCGGCAGCTCGTCACGCAGTTCTTCGCGCAGCTTATAGTCAAGATTGGCCAACGGCTCATCAAGCAGGACGAGCTCTGCACCTTTAACCAATGCCCGCGCCAGTGCCGTGCGCTGCTGCTGGCCGCCGGAGAGTTCCCTGGGCAGCCGGTTGAGCATTGGGGTCAATTTGAGCAGATCGGCGAAACGGTGAACTTTTTCATCAATTTCCTGCTTGCCGAGCCCTGCAACTTTCAGGGGTGAAGCGATATTTTCGTAGACGCTGAAACTGGGATAGTTGATGAAGGATTGATAGACCATTGCCACGCTGCGTTTCTGCACGGCAAGTCCGGTGACGTTTGTACCGTTGGTCCAGATCTCCCCGGTGGTGGGCTTTTCCAGCCCTGCCATCAAGCGCATCAGGGTAGTTTTACCACTCAGCGTGGTGCCCAGCAGTATGTTGAACCCCCCCGGCTTCAGCGTAAGCGAGGTCTCGTAGATATGCGGCTCGGCCCCTACCCGTAGTGTTACATTTCTCAGTTCAATAGACATGTGATGTCTCGCCCTTATTAAGCCGCGGATTGTGCTATCTTCAAATCAACGGTATGTTGCTGGCATAAATCAAAATAATCGGCTGAAATACCGTCATCGGTGACCATTATGTCGATGTCGCTGAGCGTCCCCACCTTTACCGGAGCGGAGCGCTCCAATTTCATCGAATCGGTTACCAGAATTACCGTACGGGCCTGTCGGATGATGGCCTGCGTCACCCGTACCTCACGCAGATCATAGTCGAGTATTTCACCTGAATCATCCAAGGCAGAGCAGCC
>CBFCWR010000178.1:0-6711 GCA_965601575.1 uncultured Desulfofustis sp.
CTGAACGAAAATTTCATTTTTTTGGGAATACAAGAGAGGAGTTGGTAAAGGGAAATGGAAATCACACGCTATCGCATCATCTTTTCCGGATCAGGCGGCCAGGGGCTGGTCAGTGCGGCGATCATTTTAGCCGAGGCGGCGGTGCTCCACGAGAATCTCGAGGCGGTCCAGTCGCAGAGCTACGGAGCCGCAGCCAGGGGTGGAGCGACCCGGGCCGATGTGATCATTGCCGACGGGCCGATCAATATGCCCAAGATCACCCAGCCCTCGATTCTGATCTGCATGACCCAGGAGGCCTATACCAAGTTCTCCCCGCTGATCCGTCCCGGCGGCCTGCTGATCTCTGATAAGAAATTCGTCAAGACCACCCGCCGGGTGGATGCCCGCCAGATCGAGCTGCCGCTCTATCAGACGGTGGTTTCTGAAATCGGCAACCCGGTGGTGCTCAACATCTGCGTGCTGGGCGCCCTGATCGGCATGCGCGGCATCGTCAAGAAGAGCTCGGTGGAGCAGGTTCTGGCCGACAAGTTCCCGCCCGCCTTCATGGCCGGCAACCAGATGGCGCTCGATATCGGTTTCGAGATGGGATTTGAATATGCCGTGTAGCAAGAAAAAGGGGCACAATAGCTGATCAGGGATACCACTGGTACGGTGTCCCCTTAGCTTGGACAGGTCGCGTGTCGCCAGGTTTCCCCCTCTGTGTATCCTCCACTCCCCACCCCTGCCATTGCTTCCCTCGCACATTTCCCTTTTACCACCAAATTGTTGTAAGATGGAAAATACGGGGATAGGGGAGAACTTCAAGAACAGCTCAGACCCAGAACATGATACTGGCAGGTGATATTGGCGGCACTAAAACGGTGCTCGCCCTTTTTGCGGAAACGGAACCAATCGGTGCCGTTCCGCTTCAGGAAACGCGCTACCCGAGCAGCGAATACGATTCCCTCGAAGCGGTGATAGAAGAGTTCCTGGCCGAGACCGGTGCGGACCCTTCCTGTGCATGCTTTGGTGTGGCCGGCCCGGTGTACCGGCAGACGTCACAGATCACCAATCTGCCCTGGAAGATTGATGCCAGGTCCATCAGAGAACGCTTCGCCATCGACCGGGTGACCCTGGTCAACGACCTGGAGTCGATCGCTACTGCCGTGCCCCACTTGGATTCCCAGGATCTCTATACCCTGAATGTCGGTGAGCATGTCCCCCACGGCAACATTGCCGTAGTCGCACCCGGTACCGGCCTGGGTACGGCCTTTCTGGTCTGGACCGGAGAGGGCTACAAAGCCCTGGCCAGTGAAGGCGGCCACACCTCTTTCTCGCCGCGCACCGCGCGTGAGGTAGAGCTGCTCAACTACCTGCAGTCCCGCTATCACCATGTCAGTTTCGAGCGCATCTGTTCGGGGAAACATCTGCCCAATATCTATGACTTCCTGCTCGACAGCGGTGCCTACGAGGAACCGAACTGGCTGACCACCGAACTCACCCAGGCCCAGGACAAAACCCCTATCATTGCCAAGGCTGCCCTGGCAGACAAAGCCCAGATCTGCACGGCCACTTTGGATCTGTTCATCGCTACCTTGGGCACCGCCATCAGTAACATGGCTATTACCATTCTGCCGCATGGCGGCATCTACCTTGGCGGCGGCATCCCGCCGCGTATTCTGGAACGGCTCAAGCAGCCCGATTTTCTCGAAGCCGTTGCTCACCGTGGCCGGTTTCGCGAGCTGAGCCTGAAATGGCCAGTGCATGTAATCTTAACTCCCCGGACTGCCCTCTACGGTGCGGCATTGTCCGCCCTGAACCTGGTTCGCGACCGGGGGAGTTGAGCAGAGGGAAGGAGCGCCTATGCCAAAAACTAAAGAATTCAGGGTGCAGGACCGACGGTTGTTGTTCAAGTGCCCGTCATGCGGGGCACGGAGAACCTCGATAATTCCGGATATCAGGAGAAAAACGATTCGCTGCTCCAACTGCGGCGAGATGGTCCGCTGCCTTTTCAATCGGCGCCCCGAACAGCGGGAATACCATGCCGGCAAGCTGACCTTGAGAACTCGTGACGGCAGGGAGATGGAAGTTACCTTAAAAGATCTCTCCTCCAAAGGGATCGGCTTCGAGCTGCCCACCGGTAAATCGTTGAAATTGCTGTCGGTGGGACACGAGATTCACCTCACCTGCAACTGGAACCCCAATCTGCTTTCCGAATCCCGTTATGTGGTGCGCAACATCATTGGTCTCCGGGTAGGGGCTGAAAAAGTGAAACGCTGAAAATGGAGAACGACAAAAATCCGCTACATCTTACCAGAAGGGGTTACTGGGTGTAGTGTTGCTCACCGCCCCCACCGGCTCCTCACCATCCTTTCCTGAATGAGTGCCGTGAACCTGCGTCGCTGATGTAATTCTCATTGCACCGTCAGCAGGGCAGCCAGCCGAATCTCCGGGCGGCTCTTTGGGGGTGACGTAGTGGCGGCCTTTCTCACAGAATTGTTTTAATCCGCTCCTGCCATCGATTGGTTAGTAGCTGTTTTTTGTAAAAAAAAGCGATTGCAGCCCAGCTGTCTGTTGCCAGAGGACAGCGTTCTGTGGTATCACATGACGATGCTCATCAGGGGCATGAATCGCTTAACAGTTGTACTGTTTGTTTATCCGGGAAGATCTTCCCGAAAATCACAACTCTTGTCTGGAGGAAATAATGAAACTTTGGAAAAGCCTTTTTGTTGGATGTTCACTGGTGGCAGTGACGGCTGGGCTGGCCTTTGCCGGAAATGGGGATACCCTGAAAGCGGTACAGGAAAAAGGGTACATACAGGTCGGCGTGAACGGCGACCTGTTTGGATTTGGTAAAGCTGACCAGAAAGGAGTCTGGAGAGGTCTCGATGTCGATACGGCACGAGCCATCGCCGTGGCAGTGTTCGGAGAATATGAAGATCGGCTCCGCTACACCCCGCTCACCGCAAAAACCAGGTTCACCGCGCTACAGTCCAAAGAGATTGATGTACTGACCCGCAACGCAACCCAGACGCTTGGTCGCGACACCTCGCTGGGCCTTGACTTTGTCCAGGTAAACTACTACGACGGCCAGGGCTTCATGGTTCCCAAAACGCTTGGCGTCAAGAGCGCCACGGAGTTGGGCGGCGCCACCGTCTGCGTACTGCCCGGTACGACCACCGAGCAGAACGCCGCCGACTTCTTCCGCTCCAACCAGATGGACTGGAAGACGGTCACCATCGAGAGCACTGCGGAACTTTCACAGGCCTTCTACGCCGGTCGCTGTGACGTGATGACCTCTGATGCATCCCAGCTTGCCGGTCTGCGCGCCAGTGCACCCACACCTGAAGATTACATGATCCTGCCCGAGATCATCTCCAAGGAACCCCTGGCTCCCGCAGTCCGTCATGGCGACAACCAGTGGAAAGACATCGTCAACTACGCGGTACTGGCAATGATCAATGCCGAGGAACTGGGCATCAGCTCCGAGAATGTCGACGAGATGCTCAACTCGAAGAATCCGAAGATTCAGCGCTTCCTGGGTGTTTCCCCGGGCAACGGTGCTGCCCTTGGTATCGACGAGAAGTTTGCCTATAATATTATTAAGATGGTCGGCAACTACAGCGAAGTGTTCGAGCGCAACGTCGGTGTCAACACACCGCTGGGAATTGAGCGCGGCCTCAACGCCTTGTGGACCGACGGTGGTCTGATGTACTCTCCGCCTTTCAAATAATCGTATAATATGCCCCTGTAGGTGGTCTGGCCTGCAGGGGCTGTACCAACGCTTTTCCCAACCTGAAATCTTCTTCAAGAACTCGGTTTTCTGACCATGGCATCGGAGCAGAACAGCAGCGCCAAAACGTATTTCTGGAACGATGAGAAAACCAGGGCGATTCTCTACCAGATCGTCACCGCTGTCTTCGTCGCTTTCCTCGGCTACTATCTGATTTCCAATGTGCAGACCAACATGGAAAAGCAGTCGATTGCCAGCGGGTTTGGGTTTATCGAGAAAGAGGCGGCCTTTGAGATCGGCGAGTCGCTGATCGAGTATTCGGCTGCCGATACCTACGGTCGTGCCCTGCTGGTCGGTGTCCTGAATACCCTGAAAGTGTCTCTGGTCGGGATGATTCTGACGACCATCCTGGGCACCGTCGTCGGCGTCTTCACCCTGTCGTCAAACTGGTTGATTTCCAAAATAGGATTTCTCTATGTGGAGATCTTCCAGAACGTGCCGGTGCTGCTCCAGCTCTTTTTCTTTTACGCCCTCTTCTATGAGATTTTTCCCGGACCTCGCCAGGCGCTCAACCCTGTTGCCGGGGTCTTTCTTACCAACCGCGGTGTGGATTTTGCCGTACCGGCGCCCGATCCGGCCTGGATGTATATGGGCTGGGCCTTCGTTGCGGCGATCGTGCTCACCTGGCTGGTCAACCGCTGGGCGGTGAAACGTCAGGAGCAGAGCGGTCAGCAGTTTCCGACCTTCTGGGTCGGTCTGGGAATGCTGATCGGACTGCCGCTGCTGGTCTGGATTCTCAACGGCGCCCCGACCCAGATGGATGTGCCCGTATTGCAAGGCTTCAACTTCCAGGGCGGCAGGAACATCAGCCCCGAATTCTCCGCCCTGCTGATCGGGCTTGTGCTTTACACCGCCTCATTTATTGCCCAGATCGTCAGGGCCGGGATTCAGTCGATCAGTCACGGCCAGACCGAAGCGGCCATGTCGATCGGCCTTAAACCGAGCCTGGTGCTCAAACTGGTTATTTTCCCGCAGGCCCTCAGGGTCATCGTTCCGCCGCTCACCAGCCAGCTTCTGAATCTCACCAAGAACAGTTCGCTGGCCGTGGCCATCGGCTATCCCGATTTCGTCCAGGTGGCGGGCACCACCATCAACCAGACGGGCCAGGCGGTTGAAGGCGTTGCCTTGATGATGGTCGTCTATCTGACCTTCAGTTTGCTGACCTCGGCATTCATGAACTGGTACAACAAAAAAATCAAGATCGTTGAACGGTAGCTCACCCATGTCTGAGACCACACAGATAGAAGAGATAAAGCCCCCGGTAACCGAAGTGGGGGTTATCGGCTGGCTGCGGCAGCATCTGTTCAACGGCGTTTTCAATTCGATTGCGACGATTCTGATCATCGGTTTCATGATCAGGGTCATCCCCGATTTCATCCAGTGGGCCTTTATCGACAGCGTCTGGTTTACCTCCGGAAAGGAATGCCATCAGGCCGAAGGCGCCTGCTGGTCGGTGATTACCCAGAATATCCGTTTCAACATATTCGGCTACTACCCCTATGAACATCAATGGCGCCCGCTGGTCGCCATGATTATCCTGATCGCCATGCTGATCTACAGCCGGGACTGGAATCGCTGGAACAAGCGGCTCGGCTACATCTGGCTGGTGGCCCTGTTTACCATGGGGTTGCTCATGAAAGGCGGGCTCTTCGGCCTGGTGCCGGTGGAAAGCACCAAATGGAGCGGCCTGCCGCTGACCCTGCTGCTCAGTTTTTTCGGCATCCTCGCCTCCTATCCGCTGGGAGTGGTCCTGGCCCTG
Source organism: uncultured Desulfofustis sp. (assembly GCA_965601575.1). Lineage (GTDB taxonomy): Bacteria > Desulfobacterota > Desulfobulbia > Desulfobulbales > Desulfocapsaceae > JABDQA01. The sequence continues at coordinate 5,532 of CBFCWR010000178.1, forward strand.
GGGAGGCAGTCGGAGATGCCTATTATCAAGGCGCTCTGTGTCGTCTACATCGAAATGATCCGCGGGGTGCCGCTGATCACCATGCTGTTCATGTCGTCGGTCATGTTCCCCCTGTTTCTGCCCGAGGGTGTCACCATCGACAAGGTGCTGCGCGCCCAGGCGGCGATCATTCTCTTTACCGCAGCCTATATCGCCGAAGTGGTGCGCGGCGGACTGCAGGCGATGGACAGGGGACAGTATGAAGCGGCTGAATCGCTGGGTCTCAATTATTTTCAGACGATGCGGATGATAATTCTACCGCAGGCCCTGAAAATTGTGATTCCGCCCACCGTCGGCATCCTGATCTCAGCCTTCAAGGACACCTCGCTGGTGGTCATCATCGCCCTCTACGACATTCTCAATACCACCAAATCGATACTTACCGAGCCCGAGTGGACCGGGTTCAGTACCGAGGCCTACATCTTCATCGCCATGATCTACTATGTCTGCTGTTTCTCCATGTCGCAGTACAGCCGCCGCATTGAAAAACAGCTCGAATACAAGCATACCCCCAACCAAGCAGAAAAAACCTCATAGAGCGAACCGGTATGAGTACAGAAGAGACCAGCAGTCAAAGCCAAGAGGCCGCAGGCACCCCGATCATCGAAATTATCGGTATGCACAAATGGTTTGACGATTTCCATGTGCTCAAGGATATCAACCTGGAAGTCAGGCCCCAGGAAAAGATCGTTGTCTGTGGTCCGTCGGGATCCGGTAAATCGACCATGATCCGCTGTATCAACCGGCTCGAAGATCACCAGCGGGGCCAAATCATTGTCAACGGCACCGAACTCACCCGCGACCTGAAGAATATCGAACGGGTCAGAACCGAGGTGGGGATGGTATTTCAGCACTTCAACCTGTTTCCCCACCTGACCATTTTGGACAATCTGACGGTGGGGCCGATCTGGGTCAGGAAGATGCCCAAAAAAGAGGCCGAAGAGCTGGCCATGCACTATCTGGAAATAGTCAAAATTCCGGAACAGGCCCAGAAATACCCCGGCCAGGTGTCAGGCGGTCAGCAGCAGAGGGTGGCAATCGCCCGGAGCCTCTGCATGAAACCTAAAATCATGCTCTTTGACGAACCCACCTCGGCCCTGGATCCGGAAATGATCAAAGAGGTGCTCGACGTCATGGTGGA
>CBFCWR010000179.1:0-6709 GCA_965601575.1 uncultured Desulfofustis sp.
TTCGGGCGTTGATGCTGGGGGATGCCTATAGACGGCAGTTACATCCACACTCGCTTAACCTGTCACGATTACTTCCAGACATGCGGCTGGCAGTTCCTGCCCGCCACACAGGAACGGCCACAAAGTCTGGATGTTCGGCGGGAACATTGATCAGTGTGACGCAACTGATCGGAGTGATTTGGAAGGCCTGTCAGAGTCGGGTTCGCCCGGAACTGACGGGCCTTCCTTTTTTTATCCCTTTCGTTGTGTGATCCGGCAGTTGCCCCGCACGTGCTGCACCGTCGGGCTATCCCTTTCCTCCCCCGTGCTCTTTACCGTCATACAATCGGCCATTGGCGGTCGCCAGAAAGCTCTCCAGAGAGATATTCTCCTGTCGTATCAAGCCTCTACCGGGCAATACTCCCTGGTGCACCATTTCCACCACCGCACTTACTGAGGCGGCGGTGGTCCAGGCTATCGCCCGCCTTTGTGTGCCGGCGATTGGCAAGGGAGTACAGGTTCTGACAAATTCCTCCCGCGACAGCCTATCGGCAGCCCAGCCTTCGACGGAAACGTGGATATAGACAACATCTTCGCTGACCGGCGGTTTGGCGTTAACCAGAATCTGTCCGGCCTGATCCCGGTCCTCACGCATCAGCAGTTCATGAAAGAAAAAATTCATCAGCTCAGCATGGCCGGGATACCTGATCGATTTATAGTCGAGATTTTCCACCAGCCCTTCGTAGGTGTCGCACATGGTGCCGATGCCACCCGAGGTCGTGAAGGCCTCGAACGGGTGGCCGTCAATGACGATTTTTTCGAGCCATTCCATGGGCGACACCCATTTACGGACCCCGTTTTCAATCACTTCGCAATCATTTAGATATTCGTTTACCACGCCTTCCGGTGACCAGTTGAATGCATAGCCGAGCAGACCAGTGGGGTGTTTGGGCAGGGCCCCGACCCGCAGCTTTATGGATCGGATTTTGCTGAATTTGGCAGCCAGAAATGAGCCGGCAATGGCGACAAAGCCGGGCGCCAGACCGCACTGGGGTGCCACCACCGCCTGGCTCGACTCACTCAGGGTGATCATCTCCCGGGCGGTGGCTACATCTTCGGTGAGATCGAAATAGTGGGTGCCCGTTGCCACCGCTGCTCTGGCCACCCTGATATTGAGCCAATAGGGTAGACAGGAGATAACCCCCTCATATTCCTGGAGCACGCTGTCGAGCTGATCGGGGTTCGAGACATCGACCGCAGTGGTGGCGAAGGGAAAACCGGTGCTGGCCTCAAGATCAGCCCCGGTGACGTGGAATCCCGTTTCATGAAGCAACTCGGCCACCAGGTGCCCCACCTTGCCGAGTCCCAGGACTAACACTCGGGGAATACGATTCTTCATGGTCCTCTCCATCTCCCGTTACGGGGGGACACGATGCCTGTCACCTGCTTACCCATGTCATCCATCTCTCAACCGATCTATGTCTCAGGCTTTTAGAATCGCTACCCATGTGGAGACACGCCAGCTATTGTGTCTCCGTTCTCTACAGTTCAAAGGCAATCCCTTGTGCCAGGGGCAGCTCCAGGCCGTAGTTGATCGTATTCGTCTGCCTGCGCATATAGCCCTTCCAGGCATCTGATCCCGACTCTCTGCCGCCTCCGGTTTCCTTCTCGCCGCCGAATGCCCCGCCGATTTCAGCACCGGAGGTGCCGATGTTGACGTTGGCGAGACCGCAGTCGGAACCAACCGCCGACAGAAACAATTCCGCCTCCCGCAGATCATCGGTAAAAATAGAGGATGACAATCCCTGAACCACGTCATTCTGCAGCGCGATACCGTTTTCGACTCCCCCTTCATAGGTGATCAGGTAAAGAATCGGCGCGAAAGTTTCCTGCTGAACCACCGGAAATTTATTCTCGGCCTCGGCCAGCGCCGGTTCGACGTAGCAGCCCGACTCGAAGCCCGGGCCTTGGAGCAATCGACCGCCGAAAACGATCCTGCCGCCTTGGCTTTCCAGATCCCGCAAAGCACGCTGAAAGTCTTTCACCGCTTCCTTGCTGATCAGCGGTCCGACGTGGTTTTTCTGGTCCAGCGGGCTGCCGATGCGCAGTGACCCGTAAGCGGCAACCAGCGCCTTTTTCACCTGATCATAGATATCCTGGTGGACGATCAGCCGCCTGGTCGTGGTGCAGCGCTGCCCCGCGGTACCGACGGCGGAAAAGACAATGGCCGGAATGGCCCGGGTCAGGTCTGCCCGAGGAGTAAGGATAATCGCGTTGTTGCCACCCAGTTCCAGAATTGTGCGGCCGAAGCGACCGGCGATGACCTCTGCTCCCCGCTTGCCAACCCTGGTGGAGCCGGTGATCGACACCAGCGGCAGACGACGGTCATGGAGCAACTCCTCACCCACCGTTTTACCGGAACCGATGACCAGGTTGAAAAGCCCTTCCGGTAAATCGTTGTCTTCGATAACCCGCCCCAGCAATCGCTGGACGGCGATGGCGGTCAACGGCGTTCTCGAGGATGGTTTCCACAGTGTTGTATCGCCGCAGACGGTGGCGATCATGGCGTTCCAGGACCATACCGCGACCGGGAAATTGAAGGCGCTGATAATTCCCACCGGGCCGAGTGGATGATACTGCTCGTAGAGCCGGTGCTCGTGCCGCTCGGAGCTCATGGTTCTGCCGTAGAGCTGGCGTGACTGGCCGACAGCAAATTCACAGATATCGATCATTTCCTGAACCTCACCGAGCCCTTCCTGTAGCGATTTGCCGGTCTCCCAGGTCACCAGGGTGCCAAGTTCGCTTTTGGAACGGCGCAGCGCTTCACCGATCTGGCGTACTATCTCCCCCCGTGTGGGCGCGGGCACACCACGCCAGTATTTGAAGGTCTGCTCCGCCAGTATGGAGCACTGTCGATAGTCCTCTTCCGAGCAGCGGTCCACGGTGGCCAGGAGCCTTCCATCCACCGGCGAAAAGACTTCAAGACTGCCCTCGGTACTTGTGGCCTGCCAGGAAACACCGGTTGAAGCTCCCTGGTTTCGGCTGGCAATTCCCAGATCTTCTAGAACTTTCATCATTTCCCCCGATCGTCCAATCAGTTTGTGTTTTGCTGGCGTAAAACAATATAGCGCTGCCGGGCCAGCTCGAATTCGATCCAGGTATCGAGATATGACCCCAGAGCCTCTCTGTAGTGGCTCAGCGCATCTTCCTTTTCCCCTTCCGCCTCGGCTTGAAAGCCAAGCGCAGCGTGGGCGGTCAATAACTTTTCGGGAATCGTTCCGGCATTATCAATCAGATCTTCCTGGCTTCTCTGGTGGAGGAGGGACTCGCAGACCTGCCGATACCAGATGGTACTGGTTTCACCGCAGGTCTCGTTCAGACGGCTGCGGCTCTGATCCTCTTCGCCGCTGTGCAGCAGAACTGTCGCGGTCAACAGCTGCAAGCCCAGCCTGAGCGGCTCTTCGCGGCCCGGAACCTGCAAATACTGCTCGGCCAATTTGAGCGACTGGGGCCAATCCGAGGCCATGGCGCTGTAATATGACGCATAAACCAGCAGTCTTCTGCTGTCCGGCTGCAGCTCATGAATCTGCACCAGGAGATCTCGCCGCTCGGCCGGGTCGGCCACCGCTGCCTCGAATTTGGTTATCAGGGGTTCCAGCCAACTCAACCGTTCCGCGCGTTGTTCATCCAACTCCTGCAGTTCGGCAATAAAACCGGTTCGCTCACCGGGCTGAGCCCTGCCCGGCCGGAAAAGATGGGCCAGGGCCAGGTAGCGAGACCATTCATCGGCGCCGGCTGACCTGACTGACGATTCAAACAGATCCCTGGCCCTGCTGGTGTCCCCTTCCCCCTCAGAGACGAGGCCGGCGATAAAGTGAAGCCAGCTTTTTTCAGAAGGAAGATTCCACGACTCCAGATCATCTTCACTGAACTCGCCGCTGGTCAGGAGGCGGGCCAGATAGCCATAAAATTCACCCGTCGATCGCCAGTCCAGATTCATCAGCTGCGTCAGAGAAGTGCTTTCCCACCCCAGCTTTCCGGAACTTTCAATCAGCGCCTTGAGCAGCATGGCCTGGTAATTTTCATGATCAATCGACAAGGCCCTGTCGGTGAGTTGCGCTGCCCCCGCGAAATCACCGTTGCAGTAGTGCATCACCGCAGCCCCCATGAGCAGCGCCGGGGAGTTGCTTCCTTCGAGGCTCTGGTCGGCTCTAAGTTGCGATTCCACCCATTTACCCGCCAGTGCCAGATCCTGGATTTCACCGATTCTTTCGGCGGCGGAGAGATCGAGAACCCCGTTCCATTTGGGGCGACCTCTTTTCAGCTCATCGATGAATACCACCGCCTCGGTCACCGGCAACACCAGACCGATGTCGGAAAGGGGGGTAACCACCACCATGGGCGCCATGGCAAGGTCGGTGGCCACCGCCGAAGCGATGCCGATTACCTTGCCGTTCCTGTCGATTATGGGGCCGCCGCTGTTGCCCTTGTAAATCGAGGTATCAACCTGAAAAAAGTTCCTGAAAGTGCGGCGAATGTGTCCCCGGGTCACGCTCACGTTGATCACGTCCGCCTGAATTCTGCTGCCCAGAGGAAATCCCAGGGCAATTACCGGCGACAAACGTTCGAGTTCCTCCATTTTGAATTCCCGATCCAGGGGCAGCGGCTCCAATCCCTGGGGTACACGATTAATTTTCAAGATGGCGAAATCGTCCTGCAGCGGCGCTCTGATCTTCTGGCTGGTTCTGGACGGCGGCCTGGCCACGCCGGCAATGGAGACACTTTTGCTGCCGCCGCGACGGTAAGCCGACTCCAGGTCATAGATATCTTCAAGCCCCTCGGCAGCACCAATGCCGACCAATTGATTGAAGGCATTGTCGCCCTCGAACCACATATAGAGCTGATATTCAAACTGTGGCGATTTATCCACGGCGCGAATCTGTTCGATGATGTTGAACAGCGTGTCATCCTCGAGCCAGGGACAGGCAACGTGCCGGTTGGTCAGCAGATAGCCCGACGAATCGACCAGGAAGGCGGTTCCCTCACGCACCTGGCTGTAGACGATGATGTCGTCGACCCTGATTCGGTACTGCACCATCACAAAGGCCACAGAACCGGCATAGCGTTTGGCGTAATCCTCAAGGGCGGTCTCGATATCGCCGTTGGCGCGTTCGAAACGGAAGAAGTAGAATCCGCCGATAACGAGCAGAATGGTGAGCAGGATGCCGAAACCGGTAACCGTCCGCCGCAGACGTTTGACTTCCCTGGCAGTTTCGGGAGTGGCGACTTCCCTGGCTTCCTCTCTTTCTTCCCGGAGTCTTTTAAGGGCATCGGCAACTTCTTCCATCGATCCGGGCCGCACGTCGGGATCATCGGCCAGCATCGAGCGGATCAAGACACTGATGTCCTGGGGAAAAGTCTCTTCCTTCAGAACCGGACGAGGATCGCAGAGATCCATGTCGGCGGTCAGAATCTGGGCGAAAATTCGTCCCAGTGACCAGATGTCACTCTTGTAGTCGAGGGGACGGCCGCCGCGGATGTCGGGATGGCAGTCGAGGAGGTTTTGCAGCATCGGCCCCGGGCGCGCCATCTTCGGGTCGAGAAAGCGTGACAGCTTATAGTCGATCTTGACGTCGACCCGGTCGGCCTCGCCTTTGAGTACCAGAATATCGTTGAGAATAAGATGGGGGATGAAATGGCCGCTCTGATGCAGACCCGAGAGAATGGCAGCCAACCGGTGGAAGAGATCGTAGGCGACCTCGATGTCCTGCAAGCGCCCCGAACTCAGTAAGCTGCCCCAGCTTTCCGCCTCGACCCACTCGCTGACCCGATACCATTTACCGTCCGCTGAGCAACGTATGGAGAAATGCTGGACAAACCACTCGGCCGGCAGTTCTCCGAGAACCTGGAGTTCGTGGCTCAGCCGTTCCGCAACCGTTTCATCGACGCCTGAATCTTCGGTGAACAGGCGCAAAGCAACGGCTTCATCGGCACCTTCGTCAATTGCTTTGTAGAGTATCGATGCCCGGCCTTCATGGATGACTTCGAGAATCCTATAGGTGTCAACGCGAGTCAGTCCATCGGCGACTTCGCTGCCGCAGTTCGGACAGATCTTCACCGATTCGGCCAACGCCTGACTGCAGTTGTTACAGAGTTTCATTGCCTTCCTCCGCGCTGCCGCAGCCAGCCAGGCGACTTCCTGCCTGCACGCTGGTCACGAAAGCCAAACTACTGCCAAGAAATTCCCTTACTTCTATGATATCACGCAGGTGCCTGGAGAGAAAAGGTGGCGCTTGAAACAACGTTTTGCAGACGAAGTGAGACCATTACTCGATTTTCCACCGCAGCCAAGTTCGCCCGCAATTGCAGGGAGCGTATCGTGAAAGCTCGCTTGCCCCGTTGCCCGCTAATCAATTGGGCATAAGCGAGCGGCCAGCGTTGAGCTCGGCAAATTTTGCCCTGTTTTCCTGGACCCTGACAATCAGGTCTTCGACTTTTTTTACCTTCCGTCCCTCATAGGATGCTTTCACCGATCTGTTCTTGCCGTCGTCATTAAACAGCACCACCCTGCCTTCGGTGCCGAGGGCCAGCACGGCGAGCAGATCCATCCGCTCTTCTGCCAGTTTTACTTCGTCGACGTAGTTGTCGAGCACGTAGACTTCTTTCTGTCCCACCGGGGCTTCCGGCTTAGCGACATAGAGCAGGACCATGTGATCTTCGCCCGTCGCCT
>CBFCWR010000180.1:0-6676 GCA_965601575.1 uncultured Desulfofustis sp.
ATTCTTTATAAGGGACTGCTGTTCATGGGGGCCGGCGCGGTCATCCAGATGACCGGCAAAAGCCGCTTCACCGAGCTTGGCGGTCTCTACAGGAAGATGCCGGTGACCATGCTGTTTATCATTATCGGTGGTATCTCCGTCTCGGCGTTTCCGTTTTTCTCAGGTTTTGTGTCTAAATCGATAATCATCGCCGCCAGCTATGAAGCGCACCTGCTGTGGGCCGGGTTTCTTCTGACCATGGTGTCCGCCGGCACTTTTCTGGTTGCCGGTCTGCGGTTGCCCTGGCTCATCTTTTTCTGCGAGCCGAAATCCGCCGAAGTTGTCGAACGGGCGACCGACCCGCCATGGAATATGCAGGCTGCGATGATCGTAGCCGGCCTGCTCTGTTTCGTACTCGGTGCCTTCTATCCGCTGCTCTACTCCATGCTGCCTTACCAGGATGCGCTCTATCATCCTTACAGCACCTATCACCTGAGCGAAACGCTGCAGATCCTCGCCTTTACCGCCCTGGGATTCATTTTCTTCCGCCACAGGCTTGCCGCCCGGCCAGTTATCAACCTTGATCTGGATTGGTTCTACCGTCGCGGCGGCCAAGCGTTTCTATGGCTGGCCAAGTACCCGATCCAGTGGCTTGACACCATCTGGGGAGAGGCATACCGGGTAGTCGGCCTCCTTTCATTGATGACGACAGCCCGCTTCTCGGCCTGGTTCGACTGGCATGGCATCGACGGGTTGCTGGATGGGTCCGCACGGGGGGTGCGTTCGTTGGGACGGTTGGTTGCCCGGGTGCTGCAGCGGGGTCAGATCCAGCATACCCTGGCTTATACGGTAACTTTTGTGGCGCTGGTTTTGATCGCCTTTATCTGGATGTAATGCGAAGAATCAAGGAATAAGGAAATGGATCAACTTCTGATAAACCACGGCTTCCCGCTCCTCAGCGCCTTGATCTTCCTGCCCCTGGCAGGTGCCTTCGTGTTGTTGCCCTTGAAGGGTGATGAAACATGCAGATACGTGTCCCTTGTGTTCACCGGCATCGTTGCCCTGCTGAGTTTTATGCTGGTGGCCGGGTTTGACACGACTACTGCAGCCTTCCAGTTCGTAGAAACCCATACCTGGATTGGTCCGCTGAATATTAACTACACGGTCGGCGTCGACGGTATCTCGATCCTTCTGGTGGTCATGACGGCTTTGATCATGCCTTTCTGCGTGTTGGCTTCCTGGTCCTATATCAAGGTAAGGGTCAAACCTTTCATGATCTGCCTGCTGATCATGGAAACAGCCATGATCGGCGTGTTCGTCGCCCTTGACTTTGTACTTTTTTACATTCTCTGGGAGGCGATGCTCATACCGATGTATCTGCTCATCGGCATCTGGGGTGGCCCGAGAAAAATCTATGCGTCGATCAAGTTCTTCCTCTACACGCTGGCCGGCTCCATCCTCCTTCTGGTGGCGATCATCTACCTATACTGGAAGAATTCTTATTCGTTTTTCATCCCGGACATGATGTGGCAGCCCTATGGCCTCACCCCGCAGGTGCTCGTCTTCATAGCTTTTTTCATTGCCTTCGCGGTCAAAGTACCGATGTTCCCGTTCCACACCTGGCTGCCCGCTGCCCACGTTGAAGCACCGACGGCGGGATCGGTAATTCTGGCCTCGATTCTTCTGAAAATGGGCACCTATGGGTTTATACGATTTGCCCTTCCCATCGTTCCCGATGCGACGCTACTGCTGATGCCGTATGTACTGTGGCTCTCAATTGCCGGTATCATCTACGGTGGCCTCACCGCTCTTGCCCAGCAGGATATGAAAAAGCTTATTGCCTACTCGTCGGTGGGGCACATGGGCTTTGTCACCCTGGGTATCTTCGTGCTTAACAAACAGGGAATCGAAGGAGCCATCCTGCAGATGATCAATCATGGAGTTACGACCGGCGCCCTCTTTCTCTGCGTCGGAATGATTTATGAACGCACCCATTCCCGTGAACTCTCCGCCGCAACCGGTGTGGGCAAGTATATGCCGATCTTTGTCACGTTCCTGGCCTTTTTCTCCCTCTCCTCGTTCGGATTTCCTGGGACAAACAGCTTTGTCGGGGAATTCCTGGTGCTGGCTGGAACTTTTGAATTTGACCTGACCCTGGGGTTGGCGGCAATCCCCGGTGCGGTAATCGCTGCTGCCTACATGCTGAGAATGCTGCAAAAAGTCATCTGGGGTGGTGTCGACAATCCGGACCAGTCCTGGATTACCGACTTGAATACAAGGGAGATCATCACCCTCGCCCCTTTTCTGCTTTTTGTTCTGTGGATAGGCTTGAGCCCGGGCCCCTTCATGGAAATGATGGATTTCAGCGTCACCGACTTGCTCGACCAGTTCAATGCCTATAAAGCGCAATCGGTGGCCGCGGCCGAGATCCTGGCAAGGCGATAACGAGGTAACAAAAGGAACATTATGCTCTTTCTACCTGAACTGATTCTGCTGCTTGGCACGCTTTGCCTTTTTCTGGTGAGCCTCGGCAGCCCAGCAATCGACACGCTCAGAAAGCTGACCGTTACGATCATGGCTCTGGTGATGCTGGCCTCGCTGGCTTGTCTCAACCAGAAGGGGTCACTCTTCTTCGATTCCTACCAGGTGGATTTTTTCTCCCAACTTTTTAAATTTCTGATTTGTACAGCCACTCTTGCTGTATTGATTTTTTCAGAGGATTCCCCTGGCATCAGAAGCGATGTCAAAGGCGAATATTATGTCTTCTTATTCACCGGTGTACTGGGGCTCATGATGCTTACCTCCAGCGTCGAGCTGCTGGCTATCCTGGTCTCGCTCGAGTTGTCCAGCTTCGCGGTATACATCATGGTACCGATGCGGTCTGCAGAAAGCGGCGGCGCGATGCAAATGGAATCGGGTATCAAGTACCTGCTCTTTGGTGTCATGTCCACCGGCTTCATGCTCTTCGGTATGAGCTACATCTTCGGTCTCTGCGGATCCACCTATCTCTCAGATATCGCTGTTCAGATCGAACCGTTGTTTTATCAGCCGGCGGCTGTTATCGCAATTGCCATGATGCTGACCGGCTTTTTCTATAAACTGGCTATATTCCCCTTTCATTTCTGGGTGCCCGACGTGTATCAGGGGGCTGCCAATGAGACCACCGCGTTCATAGCTGCAGTGCCTAAAATTGCGGCCGTCGCGGTCATGATAAGAATTGTGTCGCTGGTCAGCGCAGAGGGACAGACAGTGGTCAATCTCCTGCTCATCTGCGCCATTGGGTCCATGTTTTACGGTAATCTCTCCGCCCTGGTCCAGAAAGATTTCAAACGCATGCTCGGATTTTCCGGGATTTCCCACGCCGGCTTCGTGCTTTTCGGCTTACTTACCCTCAGCAGCCAGGGATACTCGACTTCGCTCTATTACATAATGGGTTATGCAGCCATGAACCTGGCCTGCTTCCTGGTGATCTGCGTCGTCGCACCTTCAGGGAAAAATCTGGCCATAGAAGATTTAACCGGGCTTCATCAGCGTTCCCCGCTGCTCGCCGTCATCCTCGCCATCGGCCTCTTTGCGCTGGCTGGTATTCCTCCTTTCGTCGGTTTCACAGGAAAATTCATGCTCCTGGTCAGCGCTTTCAAACAGGGCCATGTGTTAGCCGTGATCCTGGCGGCAATCAACACCGCCATTGCCATCTACTACTATCTCTCTGTGGTAAGGGTAGCCTATTGCAGTGATCCCGAAGGGGCAACGGTTAACGTGGCTCCCGGCGCCCTGACCACTGCAGTTTCCCTGCTGCTGCTCCTCGTCATCGTGGCCATGGGCATACTGCCGGGTGTTTTCCTGAACCTCACCTCCACGGCAGTCGGGACAATTCTGTGAAGTAACCCGCCGGGCTGCTGGCCGGTGTTCTTCACTCCAGAATGCGTTTCCTGAGTTCCGTTCCCTTGCGAGACCGCCGATTAGCACTATCGTGGGCTTATGAATTTTAATTTTTCACCAGTAAACGACATCCCATGAATCCCTGGCTTATATTTATACTTGCCGTTATAGGCGGCAGCTTTCTGCTCAATACGGCGATAGCCCTGCTCAATCTCAAGGCTCTTTCACCCGATCTGCCCGAGGAGTTTGCCGACACCTATGATCAGGAAAAATATCGTCAGTCTCAGGAATACACCCGTGTTCAGACCAAGTTCTCACTGGTTGAAAGCACCATTGTTACCGTCATTACAATTATCTTTCTGCTTGGTGGCGGGTTTAATCTGGTCGATCTATTCGTACGTGGTTTCGAACTCGCTTCTATTTCCACTGGCGTCCTCTACGCAGGCTCCTTGGGATTGCTCTCTTTCTTGCTTGGCTTACCCTTTTCACTCTATTCCACCTTCAAAATCGAAGCTCAATTCGGTTTCAATCGTACGACAATACGGACATTTGTCACCGATATAATCAAATCGATAGTATTGACCATCGTGCTTGGGGCACCGCTTCTTGCGGCAGTCCTCTGGTTTTTCGAACATACAGGTTCATACGGTTGGCTGCTATGCTGGCTCGGAACGGTAGCCTTTGGCTTTATAGTCCAGTTTCTGGCCCCAGTATTGATCATGCCGCTGTTCAACAAGTTTACCCCATTGGAGGAAGGCCCCCTGAAGGAGAAAATACTGGCCTACGCCCGGGTTCAGAATTTCAAACTCAGCGGCATTTTCACCATGGATGGATCGAAAAGATCAACCAAGCTCAATGCCTTCTTCACCGGGTTTGGCAAATTTAGAAAAATTGTATTCTACGATACTCTTCTGGAAAAGATTGATGATGACGAGATAGTTTCAGTGCTGGCCCATGAAATGGGCCACTTTAAGAGACATCATATCTGGAAAATGATGATCATTTCGATTCTACAAACCGGCCTGGTTTTCTATTTACTATCGCTATTCATCAACAACCCCGGATTATTCGAAGCCTTCGGGATGGAGTATCTTTCCATCTATGCCAGTCTTTTTTTCTTTGCGTTTATCTATTCTCCTTTCAGCACCCTGCTTTCCATCCTGTTCAACATTATGCTCAGGGCCCACGAGTTCGAAGCCGACAACTACGCGGCGAGCACCACCGGTGCACCTGAGGCCCTGGTCCGAGCACTTAAAAAGTTGAGCTTGGCTAATTTATCCAACCTCACTCCCCACCCTGCCCTGGTCTTCCTCAGCTACAGTCACCCCCCGGTACTTGAAAGAATAAGGGCGCTGCGAAACACAAAAAGCTTGCCATAACCTACAGAACGTTCTTGCACCGTGGCACGGGGGCGATTAAGATAGTCCTATACATGGCGACATGTATGACATCTCGCACCATTTTCCTGTACTTCGTCTTTTTTCATCACGCTGGGGAGCACACTATGAATAAAAACGACTTTAAAAATCCACTTATTCAGTCGGGAGCCGTATTACTTCTGGTTTTTCTGCTCATTTCCATCGTCGCCAGCTCGGGATCGCAAGGATTGTGGGGCTCGATCGGTGCGCTTATCTCGGGTCTTTTTTCCGCCATTCTTTTTGTTATAGCCCTCTGCATCTCTATTGTCTTCTCCATTGCTGTAATCATCGGGATCTACCTTGCGGCAGTTTCTATTTACTCGGCTGACAAAGGTCGTGATCTCTTCGAGCAACTGAAATTCTCTCTTTCTTCACTCTATGCAAAAGTGAGAGGCACCACGATAAAGTACAAAGCCTCATCACCTAAGCCTGCTAAAGTGGAACCCGAGCCAGCGCAAGGGGCCACTCCTGCACCCCCCGCTGCACCGCAACCGACCCGACAAACGTCAGCGGGGATGCCACCCGCCCAGGTGTCGGCACTTGAATCCAAGATCGAGACAATCAATTCCATGCTCACCGATCTAACCCATTACACTTCAACCAATGCAGAAAAGATCGCGGCGCTTCATCAAAAAGTGGACGATTTATCCAATGGCGGTAATCTCGAAGGAGAGCTCGCGACGGTATCAGAAGCGTATGAACGTATCAGTACAGATCTCCAGGAACTCAATAGTCGCGTTCAGACAAGCAGCGAAGCGCTTGAGCAAATGGAACGACAGCTTGGTAATGAAATTGAGGATATCAAGCAAAACCTGGCCTCTCTCCACGATAAAACTTCGGTTCCTGAAGTCATATCCGGCATACTATCTTATATTGATACTCCCGAAGATCGTGACTTGATCACCGAGAAGGCAAAAGAGGCGATAGCAAGGGGTATGACCTACTCTCAGATAGACGATTTCTTCAAGGCCTCACTGTCTGACGAAGTATATCAAGAATTGGCGGCACATCCACGGCTGACCAAAGACTTTCTGCGTTCCATCAAGAAGAAATTCTAGGGCGTTGACCCTCAGCCTGCGACGCAACCACCGGCTGTTGTCCAATTAAGCCAGGAGGCAAGAGAGCAGCCTGTAAAAGTGGGGGAGGAGCGAGCACTCGCTCGCGAGAGCAGCGCTTGCCAAGCCCATGGTCTGGTCTCATTTTATTCTCTTTTTCGCACCATTTTTTTACGACTGCTATATTCCCGATCTTACAAATCTCTTCTCGCGTCATCCCCGACAAGACCCCGATTTGAAGTCCGCGCATGCTTGCCCATAATACAATCGTAATTATTTTTAAAGGTAGCCTACAAACCTGTTGACAAAGCCAGAGTGAGGGTATAGTTTGTCGCGGCTTTT
>CBFCWR010000181.1:0-6670 GCA_965601575.1 uncultured Desulfofustis sp.
CCAGCGCTGACCATTGTATATCAGCCATCCAGCTTGGATCGAAGAATCCTTAATCGCTCTTCTTGCTACAAATTATGGGTATAAAAATCAGACCTTTATAGAGTTGTCTCCAATTTATCCGTGTGGATCAAACGGCATCTAAGACGTGACTGCTGGCAGAAGTCGGCAACATCTCTGGTTGACATTTTGTTTCACCCTGAACATAATCGTTTCATCGCGAAACAAGACTCTTGGGAGTGTCCCACCATGAAAAACAGCCTCTTCAATATCGGTGTTTTTATTTCCAGTGTTTCTCTGGGCAACGAGATCGCCAGGATCACCAAGGAACAGCAAGACAATTTCACCATCTCCCACAAGAGCATGGAAGATGCCATTCCGGTTGGCAAAGAGATGGAACGGGCTGGTGTCGAAGTCATTGTCAGCAGACGCGGGACCGCCAATCTGCTTAGGGAAAACTTGCAGATTCCAGTATTTTCGCTGCCTCAATCTTCGCTGAGTGTAATGACCAGTGCCAAACTTGCCGCCGACGGGTTAATGCTGCTGCCCAGAAAGAAGAGAAAAATTTTCCTGCCCAATTTTGGGGCCGAAGTACCCGGGCTGGAGATTGTCGGCGAGCTGCTCGACATCGACTTTAAACAGGGCGCCTACTATGATTCAGCAAGCCTTGAGCAGATAATCTACAATGCAGCCCAGGAGGGTTTCTCAGTGGTCATCGGCGGAGCTGCAACAATGCGTTGCTCGAATAAATATGGCCTTGGCTACCAGGAACTGAAAACCCCCATTCACGATATTCTCGAAACCATCGAAAACGCCAAATCCGCTGCCCTGTCCAACCGCGAGGAAAAAGCAACCACCCAGCGCTACCAGTCGATCATGAACCTGGCCTCGGACAGTATCATCTCGGTCGACGCAAACGGCAATCTCACCACCATCAACAACAAGGCAAGAGCCGTGCTTGGGGTCGAAGACCGCGACATAATAGGCCAGCCGGTAACATCACTTATCAGCAACAGCAACCTGCACCGGATAATCCGTAAACAGGCCACAGTACAGGACAAGATAGAGCAGATAGGCGACGAGCTTTTCATCTACAACCAGGAACCGCTGAAGGTGGAGGATCAGACTGTCGGTGCGGTCTCAACCTTCAGGGAGATCTCCACGGTAATGCGGGCGGAAAGCAAGGTGCGCCGCTCCCTGACCAAAGGGTTTGTGGCCAATTACATTCTCGAGGATCTGGTCTACAAGAGTTCTGAAATGCATAACATCGTCTGCACCTGCAGGGAACTGGCAAAAACCGACTCGACCGTGCTCGTCACCGGGGAGACCGGTACCGGCAAAGAAGTTGTTGCCCAGGCCATTCATAATCTGAGCCGACGCAAGAAGATGCCTTTTGTTTCGGTACACTGCGGCGCACTCCCGGAACAACTGCTGGAGAGCGAACTGTTCGGCCACGAGGAAGGGGCCTTCACCGGCTCGAAAAAGGGCGGCAAGCCAGGCTTGTTCGAAATGGCGCATCAGGGCACCATCTTCCTTGATGAGGTTGATTCCACCTCTCACAATGTGCAGCTGCGGCTGCTCAGAGTGCTGCAGGAGAAAGAGGTAATGCGGATCGGGGGAGACAGGAAAATACCCGTCAACGTAAGAGTAATTGCGGCAGCGGGAAAGGACCTCTGGTCGGTGGTCACCAACGGCCATTTCAGGAAAGACCTTTTTTTCAGGCTCAATGTGCTGCGGGTAGGCATTCCCTCTCTCCGGGAGCGAAAAGAGGATATTCCCGTTCTGCTGAATCACTTTATGGATTACCACGCGGGCAAGTTAGGTGCAAAGCCACTGACCCTGCCCGATTCATACCTGAAAATGCTGCTGGATTATTCCTGGCCCGGCAACGTCAGACAACTCAAGCATTTTGCTGAGCAATTATCGCTCAACAGTGCCTTTCAATTCAGCACCAGCACACTCGATACCATGTTCAAAGAGCTGCGTGCGATTGTCGAACCGGAGGAAATTTCGACCACAGATGAAATCCAGGGAAACTGGTCCCCTTCCCTCAAGCTGACCGACCCAGAGACAGAAGCCCAGGCCATAAGGAACGCGCTGCAGGAAGCCCGGTTTTCAAAAACCAGGGCGGCAGAGTTATTAGGGGTAAGCCGGACCACTTTGTGGAGAAAATTAAAACAGCTTGAGGCAGACCAGCGTTGAATCGCGTCACGCAGACCACGTGTATTCACTTCTAGTTTGGAGAAAGGTGTGGGCGAATTAAGAGATTTAGCCAGCTACATTGGTAAATTCCGCTTGGAAGACGTTCCCGACAATGTTGTCTCTGAGGCCAAATACTGCATTCTGGATTCGATCGGTGCGGCCATAGGTGCTGCCAGTTACGAGGAAATTCCCAATATCGCCCGGCGGGTGCTAAGCTTTTCAGGAGAAGATGGTGACAACTCCGCCTCCATCTGGGGGGGCAACCGAAAAACGTCACTATTCCAGGCAATCCTTCTCAATGGAATCATGGGACACGCGCTGGAATTAGACGATGTGCATACCCAGTCGAAGACGCATATCGGAGCAGTGGTTCTTCCGTCGGCCTGGACTCTGGCTGAGTCAATTGGTGCCACTGGAAAGGAGCTGCTGGAAGCGGTAATAGTCGGCTACGAAACCATGGCCAGAATAGGCAAAGGATTCGGAGTGGCAAGCCATAGAAAGAAAGGCTGGCATGTGACCGGAACGGCAGGGACTTTTGGGTCCGCCGCCGCCTGTGCCAAGCTTCTGAAACTGGATGAAGATCAGATTGTCAGCTCTCTTGGAATGGCCGGCACCCAGTCTTCAGGGCTCTGGGCCTTCCTTGAGGATGGTGCCAGCTGCAAAAAACTGCATCCGGCCCGGGCCGCGGTGAATGGCTTTGTCGCAGCCTTGATGGCGCAGAGCGGCATGACCGGTCCCGAGCATATCCTAGACGCCCGGGACGGCGGCCTCTACCCGGCTACCTCAGACTTTTTCGATATTGCGGAAGTGTCCAAAGATCTCGGCTCCAGGTATGAACTCCTCAAGATGGACAAGAAGCCCTATCCCTGCTGCAGAAGCACCCACTGTGCCATAGATGCGATTCTTCAGTTGCAGAGCAAACAGGAGATTCCTGCTGAGGCTGTTGATTCTATGAGGGTACGGACCTATGAAATCGGGGTCAAACAGTGTGGAAGCCCAAACTACCCGTCGACGGCGGCAGAGGCTAAATTCAGCACGCCTTACACGGTTGCCACAGCACTCGTAAACGGCAACGTGACGCTCAAAAGTT
Organism: uncultured Desulfofustis sp.; assembly: GCA_965601575.1. GTDB lineage: Bacteria > Desulfobacterota > Desulfobulbia > Desulfobulbales > Desulfocapsaceae > JABDQA01. Next base: position 3,290 of record CBFCWR010000181.1, read on the forward strand.
TTTCTCGGAAAAATATAGAAGACAATCGGGTTAGGAAAATTGCGGCCCGCACCAAAGTCGAAGAATCGGCAACATTCACCAGCAGATATCCAGAACACTGGGGCTGCGCAATCGAGCTCAAACTGATCAATGGGGCAGCGCTCGAGCATGAAGTAGCGGACGCATCCGGCAGTGTCTACAGTCCTCTCTCGCACAAACAGTCGGAAGCCAAGTTTCTAGATCTATGTGGTGATCAAATTGGGACCGAAAGAAGCAAAATCCTACTGCAGAAGATCCTCACCATTGAACAGGAAAAGAAGGTTCAACCAATGTAATCAGAAATTGCTTTGCGGGGACAACAGGTAACTAATCCTGCCCATGCTGGCCGCTCCTTACCTAATACCTTCAGGACAAAGGTAAAATCGAATTATCGTTTTGTTGATTCGGCCAAGGCAGAGGTATTCGTCCGGAGCATTTCGTTCAAGAGTGTTCATCATTATTGAAAATCTATACATAAAACAGTACCTAGAAATGGATCTGATCAAGCAACTCACACTGAATCCCTTCACCTAAATACACTCAGGAGAACAGCATCATGAAAATCGGAATTATCGGAGGCTCAGGACTCGACGATCCTGATATTTTGAAAGACCCCGTCAAAATGGATATATCTACTGAATACGGCGAACCTTCCTCGCCAATTCTCTCAGGGGTAATCAAAGGCACCCAGACGCTGATCCTGGCCCGTCATGGAACCACACATCAGTATAGCCCGACCCAGGTCAATAACAGGGCAAACATCCAGGCCTTGAAAGAAGCGGGAGCCACGCACATACTTGCCACTACGGCCTGCGGCAGTCTGCGGGAAGAGATCGACAGAGGACATCTGGTTATCCTTGATCAATTTATAGATTTCACCCGTTTCCGTAAAAACACCTTTGCGGACTCTTTTGCAGACGGTGCGGTTCATACACCCATGGCGGAGCCGTTTGACCGGACGCTGAGTAACCAATTATACGACACTGCCCAAAACCTGGGTTTGGCTGTTCACCAAGGGGGGTGTGTCATAACCATTGAAGGACCTCGATTCTCCACAATTGCCGAGTCGAAAATGTTCAGGATGTGGGGAGCGGATGTGATCAACATGTCAACCGCTCCTGAAGCAATATTGGCAAATGAAGCCGGCATTCCCTATGCCGCAGTGGCAATGTCAACAGATTATGATTGTTGGAAAGAAGACGAAGATCCGGTTACTTGGGAAGAAATACTCAAAGTTTTTCAGCGCAATGCAGATAATGTAAAACAATTGCTGATCGATACCGTTGGTAAGTTGAATTGAAAGACGAATCGATGAATACTTCTGAGCTCCTCAGAAGTATTCACGGCTGGCTCTCAATACTGAAGCGTGGGGATATGCGTTATGCCTGTCGAACCGCAAAAAAAATTATCAACTTTTCTTACTAAGCAGCTGATTTTGCATCGATAATAAGATATTAAAAAAGTTTTCAGCAATAAAAGCACGTCCGAGAATAACATCTTGAGCATACCCCGGATGAAACCGAATTATATTCCGCTTTCATCGCATAAAGAGATCCGGCGTAAAGACCGACAGAGACCATCTAGTCCGGCTCAATAAGCAGTTTAATGGTGCGGGAGATAAACCCGCGGGAAATCTCCAGGCCGTCGGCAATTTCTTCTAGAATCTCCCGCTCCTCATCGGTGATGCGGCCGCTGGCCTGGGCGACGATACAGAGATCGCGCACCACCTGCATGCGCTGGGGGATGCTGGTGTGGAGAATGGCATTCTCCACCCGGTTGTTCAGATCCTCCTTGAGCCGCTCCACATCAATGCTCTGGGAAAATTCGCCGGGACCGAAAAACTTTTCGAACACCTTGATCTCTTCCGGGCCGATTCCGTCACTGGCGTCGGCAATGGCAATGGCACCGGCATAGAGCAGACGGCGCATGAACTTCGCCGCCTCGGTTTTACCTTCTATATAGCTGGGTTCCATGAGACCCATCAAGCCCTGTACGGCAATTTCGAGATCGGCTTTGGCCATGCCGTCGCTTTGCACATGCTCCGATTCGTCGAATAACTTCAAGGCTTTTACACGGAGCGGACTGAACGGGTGGGTGGAAAACCAGTCTTCCTTCGGAGCGCTGATGCCCGGTTCCGCATCGGCGACCTGCATGTCGTCGATCTGATGCAGAAAATCGTCGAGGTTGAAGCTGATCGTCTTGCCGGTCAAACCGGACGCCAATTTGAAGAGCGACCGGGCAACACTGTCTAAATCCTTGGCGCAATACGCCCCCGCACGATCGGCGGAAATCTCAGCGTACCTGGACCAGGCGAACAGCTCCAGGGCCAGACGCGGATCAGGCTTGGCGTCCCCGCCGAGCAGATAACCGATGGGAATATCGTGGTGCCCGTAAATGTGATGCCCAAGCTCGTGGCCCATCACGAAGCGCAGTTCTCCGTGGCTGAACGCTTCCAGCAGACTCGAAGCGAACATCACGAAGAGCCGGCCATCCTCCGGCTTGAAACACATCGCGTTATACTGCGGGCTGGCGAAGACGTAGAGCTCCAGCGGAATTTTCAATTCCAACAGCTCACTACATTCATCGGCGATCTGGTGAATGTCCGGGGCCATCCCCCGGCTCAAGCGCACGGAAGATGACAGCAGCCGCCGACGGAGTCCCATGGGCTTTTTGCCCTGCATCCTTTCCAGCTTATTTTTGATTCGTTTGACATCATGATGCTCGAGCAGTTTTTGGCTTAATTCCAGGTCGTTCTGGCAGCGTATGGATTGGGCGATCATGTCTGTCTCCGCAGATTATGAGAGGCCGCTACAGAGGCCGTAATGGAACACTCCTGTTCGATAGAATACCACATGATTAACACTACTTAAAACATATCTGCCGGGAACAGTCCGATCACTTGCTGATTCTGCGCGAGTATCCATCTCCGTACTGCCCTTTCGCTCATACCGGCAAGCTGCGGAACAGAACCATCTTCCTGCTGGTGTGCGACGCACATGGCTCCTTGTTAATCTCCAGTCGACGTCAACAAGGCTAGCCTCCTGAAAAAAGATCCGGTCTCTTCGCTATCGCTGAAATCATTATATCTTGATTAATCCCCATCTTTTCCTTGAACCTTGGGCGTATCGCCGCTATCTTCTGTCAAAATCCAAACCAGCAGCCATTTTCTGCAGCCCTTGGAGCCAATTTTCAGATCCTGAATCAAGGAGAGATTCATGCCCAGACTCACCAAGATCGTGGCCACCATCTCATCGCTCAACTGTTCGGTTGAATTCATCCAGAGCCTCTACGATGCCGGGATGAATGTAGCCCGCCTGAACACAGCCCACATGAGCCACGACGATGCCAAGGTGGTGGTGGACA
>CBFCWR010000182.1:0-6628 GCA_965601575.1 uncultured Desulfofustis sp.
AACTTTTCTTATCTCAATCATCGTAAACTGTTGTGGAAAACGGAAATATCCTAGCTGGAGACTGCGTCGAGCATGGCCTGGCGCATTACTTCAACCGGTGCCTCAAGCCCGGTCCACAGTTCGAATTGGGCCACTCCCTGATAAAGCAGCATCTCCAAGCCATTTATGCAGATACAGCCTCGGGCTGCTCCATCTTTGAGCAGTTGCGTCTCTAGAGGCGCATAGACAATGTCCATAATTACCCGATATCCGTCAAGCAGCCTCTGGTCAATGGGACTCACCTCAGAGTCTGGCTCCATACCTACCGAGGTGGCGTTGATCAGAATAGTCGCCTCCTGCTCAGGAGGTTCCTGCAGAGGTGACCAGCCGCAGTCGAGTTGCGTCGCCAGCAGGCGTCCCTTAGCTTCGCTCCGGCTCTTGATCTCCACCTTGGCTCCTGCTTCGAGCAAACCGAAGCCAATGCCCCGGGCCGCTCCCCCGGCCCCGAGAATTACAACCCTGCTGCCATGAAGTTCCATGTGATCGAGTATCGCCCGGTTTGAGCCCAGCCAGTCAGTGTTGGTGCCGAACAGCCGCGCCTCATCCCGCTCCCTCTTGACCACGACAGTATTCACCGCTCCTATCCTGGCTGCTACCGGATCAACCTCATCGAGCAGATCGATTACCTGCTGCTTGAACGGAATTGTGACACTGGCGCCATCGATGTGCATTGCTTTGAGACCTTCCACCGCAGCTTGGAGGTCAGCAGTGGGCAGCGGTATGTACACTCGGTTCTCGTTACATGCCGCAAACGCCCGATTGTGCATCAGCGGGCTCAACGAATGAGTCACCGGGTTGCCGATGATCCCGTATACCTTTGTCCGACCGTTTATAACCATGTTCGATCAATCATTTATCGGCCATCATGCCGGTGTCGATTGGAGCTGCACCTGCGCATGATGTTATGATTCTTGCGAATATTTTTCAGTGCCATCAGGGTCCTTTCCGAGCAGCCGAATTGCCAGCCAGACCAGCAGCGACACCACGGCCAGGTCGTCGACAATGCCAAGCCCCAGAAACCAGTCCGGCAGAAGATCGTAGGGCAGCACCAGGTAGATCAAGGCTGCCAACAGAATGAACTTGACCTTCCAGGGAGTATCCTTGCGCAGCAACAGGCGAAGATAGCCCGCAGCTGTCGAAAATACGCGGCCCAGCACCGGAGGTCGAGCACGTTTTGCCATCCATCAGACCTCAAGTGTGCCGATTAAATCTCTGATCGAGGCTAATTTGTTGGTTCTTACGTAGTCACCGATGCCGTCCACCACTTCCTCGCTGACCCGGGGATTGATAAAATTTGCGGTTCCAATCTGCACCGCGGTAGCCCCTGCGACAATAAACTCCAGGGCGTCTTCAGCGTTTTCTACACCACCTATCCCGATTACCGGTATCTGGACTGCACCGGCCGCCTGATACACCATGCGCAGGGCAATCGGCTTGATGGCCGGACCGGAAAGACCACCAATTACGTTGGCCAGCACCGGCTTTCTGCGCTGCAGATCAATGGCCATGCCGATGAGGGTGTTGATGAGCGAAATCGAGTCGGCCCCTCCGGCTTCAACGGCCTTGGCCATCTCGACGATATCGGCAACATTGGGCGAAAGTTTGACCATTACCGGAACATCCGCGGCCTTTTTCACCGCTTCGGTGACCGCCGCGGCCATGGCCGGTACGGTGCCGAAAGCGACACCGCCCTTTTTGACATTGGGACACGATATATTTACCTCCAGGGCGGCAATGCCTTCAACCCCCTGCAGACGTTCGCTGATCTGCCGATACTCATCGACCGTATCGCCCAGTATGTTGACGATAACCGGCACCCCTATGCCCTTCAGGTAGACCATTTTCTCGGTGATGAAGCGCTCTACCCCCACATTTTGCAGGCCGATGGCATTGAGCATGCCGCATGGTGTTTCCACAATACGCTGGGGAGGATTTCCGGCTCGAGGTTCAAGAGAAATTCCCTTGACGATGATGCCGCCGAGCCGATGCAGGTTGACCAGGTCTTCGAATTCGCGGGCATAGCCGAAGGTGCCCGAAGCGGTCATGACCGGATTCTGCAGTTCGAGCGCCCCGATGTTCACCCTGAGATCAGGATAGGGATCATGATCTTTTACGAATTCCATGCCAGTTCCCCTGTGTCAAACACCGGACCATCTATACAGACATGCACATAGCTGCCGTCGCTGGCGTCGAGGTTGCAGCCTAAACAGGCCCCCATGCCGCAGGCCATGACACTCTCCACTGAGACCTGGCAGTCGAAACTTCTTTCACTACTGAAATGATGCAGGACCTCGAGCATGTTGTCCGGACCACAACCGTATATTCTGGTGTGGGGTGCCAGCTGCTCGGAGCGCAGGATATCGGTGACATATCCTTTTATTCCATAGGAACCGTCGTCAGTGGCGCAGTGCAGGGCCAGGCCGAATTGCCTGAAATCCTCGACCAGTGGTTCCACATCCTCTCTGGTCCTGCCGCCCAGAATGATCAGATCCTGGCTGTGATCCCTGCTTAACGAGCTGACAATCTTCGCCAGAAAAAGCATTGGCGCAATCCCCAGGCCTCCGCCGATCAGGCAGGCGGGTCTGTTGTCAGCGATACTGAAGCCGCGTCCCAGAGGGCCGAATACATCGAGGATTTCCCCGACCTTGGAATGGGCCAGGATATTGGTACCCCGACCGACATTCTTGAAGTAGATTTGAATCTGACCGCTGCTGCTCGTCTGGTGCAGGGAAAAGGGTCGTCTGAGCAGCGGATCCTGTCCGGGACCTGTCCTGATCATGACGAACTGGCCGGCCTCGGCCGACTCCGCAATCAACGGTGCTTCGAGCGTAATCCTGATGTTGAGTTCCGAAAGCTGCTCGAAACGGATAATCCTTGCTTTTTCCTGGTGTTGCGACATAATGAATCGATAGAGAAGTTATTCCATTTAATCATACAGTTAGGACGGGTTCGTGCAGATTTCCTTGTTTCTCAGCGCCGCAGTTTTCATGTTCGGCTGCATCATCGGCAGTTTCCTGAACGTGGTCATTCTCAGACTGCCCGATCCCACTGGCTCCATAGCCTTTCCCCCATCCCACTGCCCGAAGTGCAAAACGCCCCTGAACTGGTACGAAAATATCCCGATCCTGAGCTATCTGGTACTTGGTGGAAAATGCGGTCACTGCAAAGTGAGAATTTCAGCGCAGTACCCTATTGTCGAACTGCTTACCGGGCTGCTGGCGGTTGCCGTGATCGCCACTTTCGGGCTTTCTCTGACGGCGCTGGGATTCTTTGTCTTCTGCGCCGCCCTGGTCACTATAATATGGATCGATCTTCATCACCAGATAATACCTGATGTCATCAGCCTGCCCGGCATCATTTTCGGATTCGTCTTCTCCTTCGTATCGACCTTTGTTACCTGGCAGGAATCGCTCATCGGTCTGCTCGCAGGCGGCGGGATCTTCTACGCCGTTTCTTATTCTTACTATCTGCTCAGGAGGCAGGAGGGACTCGGTGGCGGCGATATCAAACTGCTTGCCATGCTGGGTGCATTTCTGGGCTGGCAGTCGCTGCTCTTCATCATATTTGCCAGTTCCGTCACCGGCACGATTGCCGGCCTGTTTGCCATGCGCAGCCAGAAAAAAGGCGGGGCGACCCGCATTCCTTTCGGGCCGTTTCTGGCCATCTCAGGACTCTTCTACCTGTTCTTCCGTCCCCAGGTACAGCAGCTGTTCACCCTCTATCTCGATCTGTTCAGATAGTTCATTCTGCCATTGGCAACACGATAGTTAGCGGATCATCCGGATGAACTCGCCGGAGCTGCATTGAGAAATCCGACCAAGCGGTGAAAATGGATACCGATCGTGGAGGCCGCTGAGCGGCCCACTTCGATCGGTTTTACAGCGCCCAGTCTATAAGGTCGATCACCGCCGCGGAGGTGAGTACATCGATGTCATCCAATGAAAAACCCCCATCTGCCACGGCAGACGGGGGCTGATAGGGCTCTATTTCGCTTCAGTGCGCTAGTGTTCCACTTCTTCCTCGACGCCCAGGGCAATCTTGTAGAGCAGTGTCAGCAGCAGGAAGCCAGTGGCCCAGACGCCTATGGTGATGCCAATCTCATTCAAGGTGGGGTAGTACTCGGTCACCTCTTCGAGCGGATTGGGTACGAAGCCGGCGAATACAAAGCCGAGTCCCTTGTCTGTCCACAGGGCCAGGAAGATCAGTATGGAGGCCACGGTTACCAGTCTGAAATCAAAAATCTTGGCAATCTTCATATAGCCTAGAATCCCCAGACCAGCGAAGTTGAACAGGGTTGCAGTCCACATGAACGGAACCAGGTTGTTGTACACTTCACCATGGTGCTCGAGGCCGAAGAACAGATACTCGAGGCTGTGCATATGGCCCGGAACTTCCGAATAGTAGCCCACGAAGAACTCGAGCAGGAAGAAGAAAGTGTTGATGATCACCGCGTACATGATAATGGTGGTCATTTTCTTGATGGCTTCCTCGCCCGCGTCGAAGTTGGCAAACTTCTTCATGACCGCGCAGGCGATCAGAATCAGCGCCGGTCCGGCAGCGAATGCAGAAGCCAGGAAGCGCGGAGCGATAATCGCTGACAGCCAGAAGTGGCGACCCGGCAGACCACAGTACAGCATGGCGGTAACGGTGTGGATTGAAACTGCAAACGGGAGCGACAGGTAGACGAAGAAGTAGATCCACTTGGGCGGCGGTACCTGCTTGCGCTCGGCGGTCAAAATCACCCAGCCGCACAGCAGGTTCAGCAGCAGATAGCCCCAGAGCACGCACATATCCCAGAAAAGCATGGAGTGCGGGGTGGGGTAAAAGAGCACGTTCAGGCCGCGCAGGGGCTGGCCGAGGTCGGCCATGATGAACATCAGGCACATGACCAGCGCAGAAATGGCCAGGAACTCACCGAGGATGGTGATGCGCCCGAACACCTTGTAATTATGAATATAATACGGGAGTACCAGCATCAATCCACCAGCGGCAACGCCGACCAGAAAGGTGAACTGGGAGATATAGAGCCCCCAGGAGACGTCGCGGCTCATGCCGGTGAGCCCCAGACCGAAGGTGTACTGTCTGAAATAGCAGGCCCAGCCGATGGCAATCAGTGATGCGAGTATTCCGAGCCAGATCCAGTAGGCCGGTTTTCCTTTAAGCGTTTTTTCTATCATGACAACCTCACACTATGTAGAAGACTGACGGTCTGGTGCCGGCAGCCGGTTTACGTTGAATGCTGAACTCCTTGTTGAGCACCGCCCTCACTTCCGAATGGGGATCGTTGAGGTCGCCAAAGACGATCGCCCCGCTTCCCTCGCAGGCTTCGACGCAGGCAGGCTCGAGGCCCAGCGCCAGACGTTCGCTGCAGAAGTTGCACTTCTCCACCACGCCGCGTCCGCGAGTCGGGAATTGTACATTGTATTCCTTGATAAACGGTCGCGGATTCTGCCAGTTAAAGCTCCTGGCCCCGTAAGGACAGGCAGCCATGCAGAAACGACAGCCTATGCAGCGGTGATAATCCATGGAAACGATTCCGTTCTTCTCGTGCTTGAAGGTGGCCTTGGTCGGACATGCTTTAACGCAGGAGGGGTTTTCACAGTGGTTGCAGAGCACCGGAAACGGGCTGTTCTCTATGATCTCCGCACGAAGATTGTGGGAGTGGTCCGGAAAGGCGTTGTGATAACCGGTTTTCCAGATCCACTTGATCTCACTCTTGGGATCGGGAATGTCGGGGACGTTGTGCACCGTGTGGCAGGCCGCGATGGCTTTATCGAGCAGCGGTTCATCATTGTAGAACTTGCGCATATCGATCACCATTCCGAGCTGTACTCCCGAGCTCTGCTCCTCACCGTGGTGCGCATCAGCCTCGCCATGGGCGGCGGCAGGAGCAGCATGGTCGTCGCCACCAGCTGCCACGGCGGAATTAGAGGACAGCTTGACGATTGCGGGGGCGCTGATGCCGGCCAGTACCGTAGCACCGGCCATCTTCAGGAATTTTCTTCTCTTGTTATCCATTACTGGGCCTCCTTTTTCGCTGCCTCAGCGGGTTCAATGTGACACTCCCAGCAGGTTGGCTTTACTGCCGCGTAATCATGGCAGGAATCGCAGAATTTCTCTTTGTTGGAATGGCATTCCATACAGGCCAGCTGCAGCCCCTTGCCATATTCGACCCCGGCCACGACTATTTTTTCGCGATTTGAGTTGCGAATTACGTCGTCGCGCCATTCGTTGAGCAACTGCATGTGTTTAGCACGCATCTCAGCAACCGGCGCCACGCACTCTTTGGTGCCGTTGGGAGGCAGTTCGGGTTTGGGCAGCGGGCCGGCGTCCAGGCCGTTGAACCAGATGGGAAACGTCACTAAAAGGACGAAAATAACGAGTCCCGAAACTATTAAGCCTTTGTTATACATTATTCGTTTCTCCTCTATTCCGGTCAGGGTTAGAATACCATGGTCCGCAGACCTTCATCGAGTTCGCCTCTGGTCTCACCCTCGAGGACGATGGCGTTGCCAACCAGTTCGGTGACACCGCAGACGCCCACATTGGGATTCCAGTAGTCCATCAGGGAGGTCAGCGTGGCCCGATC
>CBFCWR010000183.1:0-6614 GCA_965601575.1 uncultured Desulfofustis sp.
TTTAATGAGTAATTTAAAAAAAAAATGTTGCGTATTTTGGGTATTTTCCTCAGGTTTGCTCAGCCTACACCTGGCCCCGAAGAAAGGAGCCTAATTCTTGGTAGCAGGACCTGCAGATATCCGGAACCAGGTTTTCGAGATTCAGAAAGGCGTGCACCGTTTCCTTGAAATCGATATGGCGGGTCGCGATTGCGTGTTTTTTTAGCCTGTTCGCATAGTGGATACCCTCATCACGGAGAGGGCATAAACCAGCTGTTATCACCATCGTTTCGGGAAAGTTGTCGGTGATCTCCATATCAATCGGAGAAGCAGTGCCGCGCTCTTCGTCGCTGCTGAAGTAGTGGTCGAAGTACCATTGAATCTTTTCTTTCTCGAGCAGGTAGCCAATTCCGAACAGATCTGTAGAGGGGCTTCTCAGTGAATAATCCAGGCTCGGATAGATAAGTACGAGTTTATCAATCTTTTGCTTCTTGTCTGTTTGATATTGATGTGCGAGGGTTGCACTCATCGCCCCGCCGGCGCTGTCTCCGACGAGGACAATGCCGGGCAGATAGTTCAACCCCAGTCTGTCAAGCATTGCCAGGCAGGCATCGAGAACCGCGGCTCCATCTTCAATTCCGATTGGAAAGGGGTATTCAGGAGCCAGTCTATAATCAACCGCGACGACGATACGTTGGGCTGAGATGGCTATTTTACGGCAGATGGGATCATAGACGTCGATGCTCCCCGCCAGGTGACCTCCTCCGTGCAAGAATATCGCAACCTCGAGGGATGTAGATTGGTCAGGATGGAAAATCCTTACCGGTACCGGATGACCGTCATTGTCGATTGCATCGTCGATGACCAGGGACAATTCCGGGATATCGGTTACATAGGTCCTGGTCATTGTGGCAAGGCTCTCCCGGACAACAGCCGGTGTGAACGTGTTTCCCTGTGCCTGCCAGTGAGCAAGAGTCTGGTTGTACTGTTCCAACCATCGCTGCAAAATTGGTGCTGAGTTATCCATAGGAGATCAAACCATAAGCACAAATAACAAAATGATTGTCCCACTGGGAACAGAGAGGGTATTTTTACTGAGCTATCGACGGTGCGGTGGTTACCAGTACACACGAAGCCCGGTGCTTAGAGTCCAGCCTTCATACTCTTCACCACCTTCAGAACTGTCATCCATGGTAGTGAAGGTAACCCCCGTCTGCCACTTGAATTTGTGACCGTAAAAATAGACGTTCACCCCGCCATATACGTCCTGCACCCTGTCACCCCTGCTGTCAACATTGTCGACTCGATTATCGTAGCGGTTCAGGCGGACACTGTTGTCACCGTCGCCATCCACGTAAGTATAGGCCAGAACCACCTGGAAGGTGTCGTTGAAGTCGTAAAACGGCTTGATATGAAATCCCCAGACATCGGCCTGCCCCTGGTCGGCAAATCCTTTACCGAAGGCAAGATCACCCCAGACGCCCCATGGGCCGCGCTGCCAGTAAGGCGAAAATGACAATATCTGCTCGAAGTCGCGGGTGGCCGCTTTTTCGTCCTCATCCTGATACACGTAATCGAGACGAAGCTTTAAATCTTCGTTGAGCTTGTAACCCAGATGCCAGAACGTAAACCAGCTGGCTCCATCCCAGTCGAATTCAGGATCGCCGCCGGAGGAGAAGAATGAGGCTTTGTAGGTGAAGTCGCCGGCAAATTTGCCGCTGATCAATAAGCCGTTAAAATATTCCGCGGTAAACCAGAGATTATTGGTCAGATTGTTCCTCTCCAAAGTCAGGAGTCGCTTGGAAGAAGTGCGTCCGTCCAGGGTGAATCCAGCCGACTGTTTAAATGCTTTGATTTTCAAATCTTTACCGGGCTCCCACTGGATATAGGCATCGGTCAGACTGGTATACCAGTCGCTGAAATCTTCGTTCAAGTCGAAGTTGGCTTCGAGGTGAAGCTTCCAGGCATCCAACATGTTGGCTTCGACCCCAAATCGAAACCGGCGCCAGCGGGTATCGCTAAGATTTTCCAGGGAATTACCCTCCTCGTCGAGCCCGTCGGGATTCACCCATACCGCATCGAGCTGGGCCCGGCCGACCAGAGCAAATTTTCGCAATGCACCTTCCTCGTTTTCATAGAGCGTCAGGTAGCTCCAGGCTTTGTCGAAGCCGCTCTTCTCCTCTGCCGGAACTGGCGAGGCGAAAATAGAGAGTAGACCGATAATGAGTGTAGATAATGTTATTGTTTTCAGGCCGTACACCGAGATACCTCCATCTTGAGTTTTACATCGTTGGTTTGTCAGAACAATCCTAATGGTATCTCATTGCCATCGCAATTAAGATCTGGATCGATACCCTCGGAATTCCTTCGGAGTATATTGCGATTGGTGGTATTCGCTTTTTATTTTTATTCGTTGATACTTCTGTTTTATTCAGAAGGCAATCTTCTGTCCATGAGGACAGGAAGAGACCTTATTGGAGGCCAGGAGGCCAAAGGGGTTTATAGTCTTCGGGGTATAATATTTTGCAAGGTACCTGGTTCCATGATGATCTGTGATGATTCCCGATTCACATAAGGCATGTTCTTGAAATACTGCTCGATCGGATTTTCTCTGATTTGTCATGTAAAGTGGTGGGAATGATTTTTGTGATACACGGTGTGTTCACGCACAACATGATGTGAAGATTTATGGTCCATAACTCTTCGGGACTGGAGATAAAACGGCGGTAGTGAAGATGTGGGCTCTTGTGAAAGACCATACACCCGGGCAGGTGATGCAACTGCTCGATCAGTATGCAGCAACCCTTGGCGACGAGAAGTTTCGTCAGGAGGTTGCCAGGCAGATCGTGCTGACGATTCAGCTCGACCGGTCCGTGCCGGCATCGCTCGAGCGATTCAAGCTTTTAATTTCTGCCGCCCTGGAATTTTTTCTTTCCTGTTTGTCTCAGAAACGATTGAAAGAGGCGATTCATGAGCTGCTGCTGAATCACTCCGAATCAGAGGTGGGAAAATCCATCTTTCATCTTGCTCTTCACTTTCCCACTCTTCATAAGCTCGGTCAGGTGGTAGCCAGAAGACCCGATATAGATCCCGATCTTAAAAGGTGGCTGGTCGGGCTGGAGAAGGGGAGTTACGGCTCACCGGTCGAACAGCTGATTTTCCAAATAGAGGAGGAATTGTCGTCATTTACTGACCGAGAATCAATAGCTGTTATTTCCGAACTAGTAGCCGAAGCCAGTGTCGCGGCCGTCATACCATTTCGCTGGCGCAGCGGGGACTTACAGACCACGGGGCAAGGCGTTTTCAAACTACTCAAAATTCAGGTCGGTGAAAAACTCGAGGAAGAGCTGGAAGCTTTGAAAGATACGGCTGAGTTCCTGGAAAAGAACAGAGAACGATTCGGACTGCATCAGTTGAAACTGGCGGAGTTGATCGGTGAATTGGCAGAGGACCTCAGAAAAGAAACTGACCTGGTCACCGAGCAGCAGAGGCTGGTTGAGGCTCGCGAAATATACCGTGAAGTCGACAGGGTTTACGTTCCTGAACTTTTGCCATTCTGTACGCCGACCATGACCGCCATGGAGTTTTTCAACGGACCGACCGTTGGTGAACTGGCCTTGCCTGAAAAGCGGGCCTTCGAGCTGGCGGATCTGGTGTGCAGATCCATTATCTGCCTACCGCTGTTCTGGAAGGATGATCAGGCCCTGTTTCATGGTGACCCCCACGCCGGCAATATACTTGCGATACCGCGAGGCGAGAGCGAGCACGACGATATCGTACTGATCGATTGGACCTTGGCCGGTTCTCTTTCCAGGGCCCAGAGAATGCTGATCATGAGGTTGCTGCTGGGCATATTGAAGTCTGACAGCGATGATATCGCCCGGACCATCATCGGCTTGGCAGACGATCGATCCTCCGGGTACGGGGGCGACATCAGGGTGCTGCGCTCAGATATTGAGAGCCATCTGCACCTGACCGGCGAATCCACCGACGATCCACTGGTGAAGGTGTTCCGGCTGCTCGAACATGCGGCCCTGCAGGGGATCTCTTTTCCTTCCGAACTGGTGCTCTACCGCAAGGCTTTTTTCACCCTCGAAGGAGTGCTCAACGATATCCATCCCGGCTTTGTCATGTCAGACAGCGTGGAACGCTATCTTCGGGCCCTTCTCCTAAAAGAATTGCCCTTGCGCTCGGCGGCCTGGTTCCCCCCCCGGGGTGATGATGCCGCCTCTTTCCGCAGCCTGGTGTCGACCTCCGATCTGCAATCTCTGCTGATTTACCGGACTTTCAGCGAGTGGCAGCAGTTAACCGAGCTATACGCCAACATGATTGGCGTTTCCTTGAATCTCGCAATGGATTGGCTTTCCCTGATGGGCGGTGTCAGGAAAGATTAATATCCACATGCTGCATTCCAGGCCGGCGCGATAGGTTCAATTCCTGCCCTGAGGGCAGTATATGCGCTGCTTAAATTAGAATTTCTGCAGCCAATGGCAGTGGGATGGTAGTGGGAGTTGCGGGCGCAGTGTTGCCAGGCTGTATGTACAATTTCATCGCTTGACCTGGCCAACAGACCGTGATGAACTTTTTCATGTCACAAAGCCTTCAAGGCTGATGGCCAGCAGGTGAGCCAGTGGATTTCTGTGTATGTTTTGGTGATTTTATACAGGCAGAGAGCTTTCAGGGGGTCTGGTAGCTGTCGATGAGTTTCAGTTTGAGGAACCGATCGTTGCCGGTGACTATTTTGAACTGATGGCCCCCGAAGGTGATTGGCTTTTTTGATTCTTTCTTGGAAATCTGCATCGGGAAGGGTTGCTGACGGTCAAAATCCAGCAGATAGAGGTTGAGGAGGTAGGCTTTTTCCTCGACACCCTTGAATTCGAGAGAAATTTTCTGAAAATCCAGCTTCTCGTCTTTCGACAAGATGAACTGCTCGATGTTTTGTTTGGCTTGTGGAGGCATTGCGGCCTGCTCATTGTTCTTCCGCCACTGCTGATAGCGGGCTTTGTAGGTGTCGGTGGAAGTGTAATAGACCATCGCAAATGGAATAGCCAATAGTGTGATGACCAGAAATGCCGAGGCGAGCGCCTTTCTGTTGGAACCTGAGGAAGACATGTCGGTGAATGGGTACACAGCTAAAAATGCGCTGACATTGATAAAGATAATGGCTCAATGCAGAATTGCCATTATTAAAGTGAAAATCCCTGCCGGCGGGACCAGAATGAGAAGCAGGGCGGGCTCTTTAGAAGAATTCCCTGATCAAAGATATGATCACGAAAATAGTGATACCTGCGAAAATTACGGTATTGGTCCTCTTCTCGGAATGGGTAATTTCGAGTATCAGTTTTTTTATCATCCCGTCTTTGTCTGATACAGGTTCCCCGCACTCCGTGCACCTGTCAAAGTGAGTCTCTGGATCTTTCTTGTGGTATACCCTTTCCGTTTCGACTTCCTTATCGCAATGCCTACAGGTTGTCTCGTTCATCAATGCTGGCCCCTTGGTGATTGTCCATCCTTGAGCGTTTCAGTGTGGTTGGGTTGGAGATAACTCAGACACCATTGTATCGCAGAACGAACTGTTTGTATACATGCGGGTTGCGTTCACTGCGAAGAGGCAGGCGGATAGGGTGCACTTCTGGCCTGATTGGGCGTAATTCAATTTCAGCTCAGCGGGTCGGCAGGCCGAGACTGAGCAGCGCCGCCAGCCCATAGCATGCCGCTGCCGTCCAGCCGACCGTGTTGAATCCCCAGTGCATTGCCAGCAAAGGGGCCAGGAGCGTGGCCAGCACCGAAGTAAAGCCATTTACGCTCCAGGCCCAGGGGATCATTTTCGACTGCCCATAGCCAAGACGCTTCATCCCGAGCGGAAACATCATCCCCATCGGCAGGGCCAGCGGCCCGATAACCACCATTACGGTTGCCATTCTGGTAGAAAGATGCGCTCCACCAGCCAGGGAGAGAAAAATATCGAGAAGCATCAGGTAGAAAACGGTGAGGAGCGCAATGGCCAGGCCAATAACCCAATGGCGTCGGTTCGGCGGTGCCTTTATCCGGGCACTGAGTATACTGCCGATTCCCCCAAAGAAGAGGAATCCGGAGAGCACCGCCGCGGCTGCGTAGAGTGGATGGCCCAGATATATCTCCAGACGCTGCAGAAAGCTCATTTCAAGAAGCATGAACCCACATCCGATGGCGGAAAAAAAACCGATCACCAGCAGCTGTTCTGATTTGGCTCCGGGAACGCCAACAATGGGCAACAAAGGCAAGACAATGAGCACCAGCGCCAGAAGGGATGCCTGGACGAGGGCCCCGATCAGCAGCAGTTTGCCGATTTCTGCGTAGGAGCGGCTGCGCTTGCCCAGTTGATCGGATAATTCCAGAAAGCTCAGTCCGCGACTGAAATGATG
Source organism: uncultured Desulfofustis sp. (assembly GCA_965601575.1). Classification (GTDB taxonomy): domain Bacteria; phylum Desulfobacterota; class Desulfobulbia; order Desulfobulbales; family Desulfocapsaceae; genus JABDQA01. The sequence goes on from CBFCWR010000183.1 coordinate 6,384, forward strand.
AAAAAAAGGCGTGGAGTCGCGCGGGCTGGTCAGGTCGTAGATGTAGGTTGCAATAAACCTGCTTTTCCGATCACCAACCAGGCTCATGGCCCCCAGATAATATTGCGGATCATCCAGGACATGGAAACGGTTGACTTCAGCCGGTGTGAGATCCGGCAGCCAGACCAGGTCGAAGCCTCGAGCTTCACTGAAAGATCTGATCCTACCGGCCTGCTCGACGGTAATTCGAGT
>CBFCWR010000184.1:0-6612 GCA_965601575.1 uncultured Desulfofustis sp.
TGAATGATTGATGGTGGGGTTTTGAGGGCCGAAATTCAACTCGTGCTTCCACCTGCTCGTATCAGGCATGTACATGCTCTTTAAAATTTAACAAGGTCCATTCCCATGATTTCGAAATCTGAACAGAGAGAAGCCCAGCAGCGGGCCGCCCGAATGATGAGAAAAGCCGGCATCCAGATTAGGGATGATGAAATCGAAAAAATCGAAGTGGTGGATTTTGGCTTGAGCCAGCTGGGCAGCGAAGGCGTTCAGGTCTTTACCATGGTCAATACGGAGAGATTGGCGGCCAAGGTATTGGTTCTGTTTCCCAATCAGACGGAGCCGGAGCACTGGCATCCACAAGTGGGGAATGATCCAGGAAAACAGGAGACTATTCGCCATATCTGGGGCGACTTGAGATTTTATGTGGACGGCCCGGATACACTCAAAGAAGGATTCGTGGTGCCGGGCAAAGATGAAGTGTACCGCCTGCGTCACGAGATCGTGCTTGAACCGGGCGATCAATTGACCTTTGAACCTTACGAGAAACACTGGTTCCAGGCAGGCCCCAGGGGAGCGGTCCTTTACAGTTTCTCGACCACGGTAAGGGATGGACTTGACGGTTTTACCGATCCCGCCATTCAGCGGGTGACGGTGGTCGAGGAATAGCTGAAACAGCGGTTATGATATCCCTGTGATGAAGATTGCCCGCGCGGGGGATGGTCAGCCCCAGAATTCGTGAAAGTGATGGACGGGTCCGTGGCCTTCACCGAGCCGGTACGCTGCACCGGCCTTAATGGCGTTTCTGGTGTAGCCGATCGCCCGATCGGTGGCATCGGGTAAAGATAATCCCTGGGCTAGAAATGAAGCGAGCGCCGAAGAGAGTGTACAGCCGGTGCCGTGCGTGTTTACGGTTGCCACTTTCCGGTTGGTAAAGCGGTGAATTTCTGACATCTCGTAATCATAGAGGATATCAACCAGCGAATCGTTCTCGAGATGGCCACCTTTGGCCAATACAGAAAGGCTGAACTGTCGGCCCAGTTGTGCGGCCGTCTCTTCGAGGTGAGCCTCGTTTAAGATATTTCTCCCGCTGATGATTTCTGCTTCAGGGATGTTGGGGGTGATCAGCCGGGCCTGGGGTAGCACCATTTCCTGCAAGGCGCTGATAGCCTCATCCTGAATCAGTTTATCCCCGCTGGTGGCGACCATCACAGGGTCGAGTACGATGTTGCTGATCTTGTACTCAGCCAGCAGGCGGGCAACGCATTCGATTACCTCAACCGAGTGCAGCATGCCCAGTTTCACCGCATCAGTGCCTATGTCATCCAGCACTGCTCTGATCTGCGCTTCGAGTGTTGTCACAGGAATCGCATGGATGTCGTTGACGCCACCCGTATTCTGGGCAGTGATCGCCGTCAAGGCACTGGTGCCAAAACAGCCACAAGCAGATATGGTTTTGAGATCGGCTTGAATGCCGGCGCCGCCCCCCGAGTCGGAACCCGCGATGGTAAGCACCCTGTAATATCGCTTCATCGATGAGCTTTATATATGGGAAGTTCGAAAGATCAAAGGCACTTTTCTCAAGGTCTCACCTGACCCACACTTCGGGTTCGAAGACACCTGGGGTGATATACTCGATCCTGTAAGGCTTGACCACCAGAACGCAGTAGTTCGGGTCATCAGATCCCTTGAAGATCGGGGCAAGTAAATCATTCCAGAAGTTGTGACGTTCATCGTGATCGATGGTTACTTCCGCCTGACCCTGCACCTGAACATAGGGATGCATGTCCATGAAATCGGTGACCCCGAGGGTAATATGGACATTGGGATTATTTTTTATTTGGGCCACTTTGCGAGATTGGACGAAGGTGGCGCAGCGCACATTGAAGTCACCGTCGCCGACGGTGACCACGTAGCGAACCCAGGGGTTATTCTGTTCAGTTACTGTCGCTAACGCGGCAAGTTGAGGCTTGTGGATGATATCGAGAATTTTCTGTTCCAACTCTTCCATTGGACTGCTCCGTTCATATTTTTGCGGGGGATGATAGTGGTTCACAGAGGCTGTGTTCCTGAATTGCATACAGCTTAATCATTGTCGGCCGAAGGTGTATAAAAATGTTTCTTCTGGGGCGAAAGTTTTTCAAGCCCTCTGTGATATGTTGATCAAACCTTCCATCCTCACGTTGTAAAATCGTCTCTTGGCAGATTTACTGGTCTGGCACCAATGGTTACGCTAATAATGCAGAATAGACTGCACTATCCAGTCTCATCCAGATGAATTGAAATTCGGAGGTAGATGATGTCTCAGACAGATTTCATAGATGCCAAAGATGCCTTCACGCATATCAAAAACAGTTCTGCTCTTTTGGTCTGCGCCTACGAACGTGATGATAAATTTCACCGGCTTCACCTCGACGGGGCGATGTCCCTTGGTGAATTCCAATCGATTGCGTCGACCGTGTCCAAGGACACTGAACTGATCTTCTACTGAGCGTGACCGGGTGGAGGATCCGCTGCCGGTCGGGCAGAACATTATAAAGGTCAAGGATTCGTTAATGTGAAAGTGTTGAAGGACGGTTTCAAGGGCTGGCAACACGCGGGATTGCCAATAATTTCAGAATAATCCCTGGCCGGTGCGGGAGTTGGCTCAGAGCCTGAACTTTTCCGCTGCCTTGTCGCACAGGTAGGTTCCTATAGGAAGCGCCGAGGTTGCCGCTGGAGACGGTGCATTGCAGACGTGCAGCGAGCGCTCCGTTTCAGAAAAAAGAAAATCGTGTACCAGCTCGCCATCTGACATGACTGCCTGGGCCCGGATACCGGCAGGGTAGGGGGTCAGATCGGCCAGCTTGAGCTGAGGACAGTATTTCTGTACACGCTTGAGATAGCCAGGCTTGTAAACTGAATCCAGATATTCACCTGCCCCGGTGCCGAGATTTGCTTTGAGCACTTTCCAGAATCCTGGGAAGACTGCCATCTCGGATACATCCCTGAGGCTGAAGTTGAGCGCGCCGTAACCCTCCCTTTTCCAGCCTAAAACAGCATTCGGCCCGACAGTGACTGTCCCGTTGACCATGAGGGTGAGATGGACTCCGAGAAACGGCAGGTCCGGGTCGGGTATGGGATAGATAAGATGACTGACGATATTGTTGAATTGCGGGGTAAGCTGATAATACTCGCCTCGAAAAGGGATGATCCGAAAATCGAGATCGATGCCCATCATTTGGGCCAACCTGTCAGCCATGAGACCGCCACAGAGGATGATAAAAGATGATTCTACGGCGGTCCTGGTCGTCTTTATCCTCACACTTTTCCGGTTTTCTTCTATGGCGTTGACCTCTGCCCCCAGCAGGGCTGTTCCGTTGTTCCTTTTAAATGTCTCCAGCAGGGTATCAGTGATGGCAATAAAGTCGGTGATTGCGGTACTTCTCACCAGTAATGCTCCGATCCCGACAATATGCGGCTCCAGGCTGCGTAAATCTGTTTCGTTGAGCCGCTCTACTTCGATCTGGTTTTCACGACAGCGCTCCTCGAGACCGATCATACGTTGATACTCCAGATCATCGGTGGCCACCAGGAGCTTCCCGCATTGATGATAAGGCAGCTTGTGTTCCAGGCAGAGATTCTTGGTGAGTTCTGCTCCACGCTTGCAGAAATCGGCCTTGAGACTGCCCGGTTTATAATAAACCCCTGCATGGACGACACCCGAATTATGTCCGGTCTGATGCCGGGCGGGCGAGAGTTCCTTGTCGACCAGGGTGACTGAAAGATGAGGGAACCTCTGGGTAAGTTGCAGGGCTGTGGAAACGCCGACAATCCCCGCGCCAATTACGGTCAGATCGCTTTTTACCATACTATTTTTTTATGATCATAGAGGCCATCAAAGAACGATCATTTTATCTTCACGATTTGCTTTTCCAGGATTAAATAGAACCTCTCATAGCATAATGACCGGATTTCGCAAAACAAGGACAGGTAAGAAATCACGACACCATTATGGTCAGAAACTTAAGAACATTTCCGATGGTGAAAGTGGTCGGGCTGCACTCAATACTACACTGGTTATGGCAGTGTACTATGCTGTTTGCTTGATTTGGCTGAGTGGATAAAAAAATCCAGACGGTTTTGCAGGTTGACATCACTGTTGCCTGCGTCCATATCGAGGTTGAGAAAATTGAGATCAGGGTAGAGACGGGCGAGTTTTGCGCTGATTCCTTTGGCAACAACATGGTTGGCGATGCAGCCAAAGGGCTGCAGACTGATGATGTTGCGAATCCCTGACTCAGCCATGGAGATGATCTCGCCGGGCAGCAACCAGCCTTCACCTGCCTGGTTCACCAGGCTGATTACCTTGCTGGCCTGGCGTCCGAGACTTTCGGGTGGGCTCACGGGTTCGAGCTCATGTTTGAATTTACCCATCAGTTTGTTCACCTGCCTGATTCTGCCGACCACAACTTTATGCAGCAGATCCTGGGTTTTTCTCTCCACGAACCGGGTCTTTCTCACATTGTTGCGATGGTTGAAATCGATATTGACAAAATTCTGGGTAAAAAAAGTGAGCAGCGGCGGTATCACCACTTCTATACCTTTATTAGTCAATCTCTCGACAATGTTGGAATTACTGAAAGGATTGTATTTGACGTAAATTTCTCCGACCAATCCGGCCTTGGGGTAGGTGGCGGAATAGGTCGAAATCGAGTTGAAATCCTCGATTGCCGCCGAGAGGATTTTCTCGCTGTCTTTCAGGGTCCACCCAGCGACCTTTTTCCGGGCCCGGGCGACATGTTCTTTCAAAACAGCCAGAGAATCGCCTGAGTTCTTTTCTCTTACCGCGGTAGCATGGTGCATGCGAATCAACTGGTCGGCAACCAACAGGGAAGAGAGTACAAGTGATATCAGTTTAAGTCGGTTGACCTTAAACCCCGGCTGTTGCATTGAGTTTAATTTTCTGAATGAGGCGGTAATTACCGGGATGTCACCATAGCCGCCGTTGAGCAGCCCCTTCTTGATAAGACTGTGATAATTGGTGGCCCGGCACTGCCCCCCCGTCTCGGTGAACGCAACGGCAACCTGATCCCTGTCGTAAGAGCCGGTTTCCATAGCTTTGAGTACGTCTCCAACGGTTACAATTGCCGGATAGCAGATGTCGTTATTGGTATATTTCAAACCAAGCTTGATGGATTCCTTATCGGGGGGAGGTAAAATTTCCACCTGATAGCCGAGAGGAAGCAGTGATGATTGAGCAAAGAGCGAATAAATTGGGGAAAAATCGGGAAATAGCAGGGTGCGGTGCCGGTCCTGGTCAATATTCGGTGGTAATGATGGTCTTGAACTTTTCTCTGCCGGGGCGCCCCCGGCGGTTTGGGCTTCGATCAGGCTTCGTACGCGCAGCTTGGCAGACCCGATACTGGTAATTTCATCGATTTTAAGAACCACCGGAGTTTTACCGTATGTCTTCAGAATCGCCTTGAGTTCGTCGATAATTACCGCATCGGGGCCGCAACCAAACGAATTAAGCTGGATAAATTCAGCCCGCACCTCACCCCCAGTCCAGTGCGCTGCCCGGTAGAGCCGGTTGGAATACTCCCACTGATCAATTACCTGTAAGGGATCGGCAACTTCTATCTCATCCAGAGGCAGCGAATCCTCGGTCAGCACATGAAGCCCCATGGCGGCGATCATCTCTGGGATTTTATGGTTGATCAGTGGATCTGCGTGATATGGTCTGCCGCCAAGCACGATGAGAGGCTGATGTGCGGCCCTGGCAGCTCCAATCACTTCCCTGCCTTTTAAGAGCAGTGCCTGTTTGAAAAACTGCTGTGCCTGGAGTGCCTTATCAAAGGCGCTATTGAATGTGGATTTTTCAATGCCAAAACGTTTCAGATAGATTTTGCATCCCGACCGAAGCTGTTCGTCGTCGTTGAAATTGATCAAGGGGCTGTCCATCTGAACACCACGCTCTACCGGGTTGATGGCACTGTCGATGACATCGGGGTAGCCGGTTACTATGGGGCAGTTATAGTTATTGGCTGCATCTTTAAAATTGGGATGCTCATACGTTACCCGGGGGTAAAATATGCGGTCGACCTGGCGCTCCAAAAGATCGAGAATGTGGGCATGGGCGAGCTTGGCCGGATAACAGATATTGTCCGACATTACCGTTGCGGCGCTGTTTTTGATAAGGGTTGGGCTGCTGATGCGGGAACGCACCACACGCCACCCAAGTTCCTTGAATAAGGTGAACCAGAAAGGAAGATTTTCCCAGATGTTCAAAGTCATCGGCAGGCCGATGCGCGCCGTCGAGGCTTCGGGGTGATCCTGCAACAATTGCTCGAGCAGTGACAGCTTTTCCGCTACCAGGTTGCGGCCTGGTGTTCTGGACTGATTACTATTGGTAAAAATCTTTTCGCAGCGGTTGCCCGTGTAATAGGTCCTGTTGCCAGAAAAATGAACACATTTAATCAGGCAATTATTGTTGCACCCTCTGCACGAGGAATCTGTGGTTTTTGCCGGTCGGCACACCGAGAGGAGTTTTGCCGGTTCGGTGGCCGCGCTCGAAAGTTGTTCCTCACTTTTCTCCCTGGCAAAAAGCGCGGCCCCATAGGCGCCCATGTATTCGGCGATATCGGGGCAAAT
>CBFCWR010000185.1:0-6599 GCA_965601575.1 uncultured Desulfofustis sp.
CCACTGAGTTATTCCCGCTCAGTTCTCTCATCAAAACAGGACGACATTTAATAAATGACTGGTAAATTGTCAACAGAAAAAATAGTACCTCTTCGATTTAATGCAAGATTTTCAAATTTTCTGGAGAGGCAAAAAAAGATGGTCATGAAACAATGATGTAGTATAAATGTTAACACGGAAATAAAATGTTTATTATTAATTAAATCCAACGTTTTTCAACCACAGCTTCAAATCCGGGAGCCGATGAAAGAAGAGATGAGGCCGCGCACGGCCGAGATAAAAAGAAAAACATCCGAAACTGATATTTCACTCAATTTGACCATTGATGGCTCGGGCACCTCATCCATCAACACAGGGGTGGGATTTCTCGATCATATGCTCACCCTTTTTTCTGTGCACGGAGCATTCGACCTGGAAATCAAGGCCAGTGGCGACCTGGATGTCGACGATCACCACACGGTGGAAGATGTGGGAATCTGTCTGGGACAAGCCTTCTTCAACGGCCTGGGCGATAAGGGGGGCATCAACCGCTACGGGTACTCCTACGTCCCGATGGATGAAACTCTGGCCCGGGTTGTGATTGATTTCTCCAATCGGCCCTATCTGCATTACGGTGTTGATCTTGCCGACCAGAAAGTGGGCACCTTCGACACAATCCTGGCCAAAGAATTCCTCAGGGCCGTGGCCTTGCACGCCGGCATGACCCTGCATGTAGATCTGATCCATGGTGAGAATGGTCACCATATCATCGAGGCGGTTTTCAAGGCGCTCGGGAGGGCGGTGAGTGAAGCATCCGCTTTGCGGCAAGGGGACACTGCGGTGTTGTCCTCAAAAGGTTCATTGTAGTGGTTAACCCAAGCAATCGAGGTGAAAGGTGAAAATATTTAAACAGGGGTTGGTGCCCATCTGCATCGCAACTGCCGTGTTGCTCGCTTCCTGCAGCACTAAACAGCCGCTGCCCACAGAAGAGGAAAAGCAAGCGGCCAGGATGAAGGTACCCTGCGTCATCGCACTTCCGGTGATAGCTGATCTGAGATCGGACAAAGGTGATGGCACTCAGTCCACTTCGCCTAGAGCAGAAGGCTCGCGGGCCATGGAGCGTGAACATAAGGAGACCATCAGAATGATCGACAGTACTGGATTTCCGGTCATGGCCGGGCCCCAGTCGAATGATGCGCTCACCTACCAAAACGCGGCGAAACTTGAGAAAGGTGCCGGGTTTCTGGACGAGCAACTCAAGAACGCCCTAAAGGGGCACGACACCGTGAGGTTTTTGTCCAATCGACAACTCACTTCCTTATTGCCAGAAAACGAGATGACCCAGGCCGCCCTGCTCAGATCGATATACACTGAACTGAAGTGCAATGCCGTGCTGGTCACCAGTCTATCCCGCTATGTGCAGCGCGTTGGCGGGGACTACGGGGCTGACTCTCCGGCTTCGGTGGCGTTTTCCATGAAGCTCTACGACACCTCGGACGGTTCGGTCATATGGTCGGCGACCTTCGATGAAACCCAGCAATCTTTAATGAGCAATATCATGTCGGCCCACAAGTACGGGCTCAAATGGCTTACCGCCGAAGAACTTGCAACGCTGGGTATTGATGAAAAAGTAGCACAATGCCCTTATTTATAATCCCAAAATTTCGGCACTACTCATCACCCGCCCGGCCTGCTGCCAGGCGGGTGTTTGGATTTTAGGCCACCTTGAATAATTGTCTTTTCGATCACTTTCTGGGGGCGGCAAGACATTCGCTTCGGAATATCATTTGATCTGTCTGTGGTCGCTATGTAATGCGTGTTTTGGCAGAGATTCAACTTTTTCCAAGCACACCTTAGGAATTAGATAATGTAATGGAGCTCTCCTTACTGCCGTCGAAGTGCAACAGAAAAATTGGCAGGGCTATGGCAGATTATCAGATGCTCGCCGACGAGGACCGTGTTCTGGTTGCCGTTTCGGGTGGGGTAGACAGCCTCGTTACTGCCTGGGTGCTGCAGAAATGGCGCGAAAAGGCCCCGATAGATTACCACCTGGAAGCAGTTTACGTGGATAACGGATTCTGGACCCCGGCGCATGGGGGAAAGAATCCGGTGGAGAGAATTGGTGAACAGCTCGAGAGATTCGGGCTGCAATTTTTTTCAGTCAAGGGCTGGGAGGTCGAAGGTGAACGTACGTGCTTCATCTGCGCCCGGAACCGGCGCAGTCAGCTCTTTGAGTTGGCGAGGCAAAAGGGGTTCAACAAGCTCGCCCTGGGACATCACAAAGATGATCTGATCGAGACGTTCATGATCAATGCACTCTACAGCGGCAATATCTCGACAATGGTACCGCGGCAGGATCTATTCGAAAGAAGGTTGTCGCTGATCCGTGTTCTTGCCTACCTGGACAAAAGCGAGATTATGCAAATCAGCCGCCTGGTTGAGCTTGATCCGGTGGATAGCTATTGTCCGATCGGCGAAGACTCCAGGCGGGAAACGGTACGCGCGCTACTTAGACGGATCTGTCAAGAGATCCCAGATGCCAGAAATTCAATCTTTTCCGCTCTTGGCAATGTCAGGGATGGATATATGTTATAGATTATCTCAAAAATTGTCTTTTCGTCCAATCTCTGCGTCATGGAGGCGAGTTGAATCCTCGACGAAATCTAAGATAAGCCTTCGGGTAGAATCGTCCCCATGCCTTGATTTTGAGCGAAAATCCTGATTTTGCAGGACATCCATAGAATCCAAGAAGCTGTTATCGCATGCTCATCGCGGTGCGTGTGTATAAATGAATATGATATCCACGGAGTAAGCGGAACTCTATGAAATCAGACCTTATCAGAACCCTGTTGAAGGAGACGGCAGCGGGAACCAGTGTTGCTATTGCTGGCTGGCTCAGGACCAGAAGAGACAGTTCCGGATTTTCTTTTCTCGAAATCAATGATGGTTCCTGCCTGGCCAACATTCAGGTGATCGCAGACAAAGAGCTGGCCAACTACGAAACTGAAATCAAAAAGCTCACGACCGGCTGCAGCCTGGTGATACGAGGTGAGTTGAAGGAATCGCCGGCGAAGGGACAACGGGTGGAAATAGTGGCTGACTCTCTCGAGGTGGTAGGTTGGGCTGATCCCGAGCATTACCCGTTGCAGAAAAAGCGCCACTCTTTTGAGTTTCTAAGAGAAATCTCCCACCTCAGACCACGAACCAATGCCCTGGGCGGGGTGGCGAGAGTGCGCTCGCGGCTCAGTTTTGCCATACATGAATTTTTTCACCATAAGGGGTTCCACCAGATCCATACACCGGTTATCACCACCAGCGATTGTGAAGGCGCTGGTGAGATGTTCCAGGTGGTCACCGAGCAGGAACTCAAGGACAGTGCGCGACGAACCGATGAATCCGAGAGTTTTTTCGGCAGCAAAGCCGGGTTGACGGTCAGTGGACAATTGCAGGCCGAGGTGTTTGCCCAGGCGCTGGGTTCGGTGTACACCTTCGGCCCGACTTTCAGGGCCGAGAACTCCCACACCAGCAGACACCTGGCGGAATTCTGGATGCTGGAACCGGAGATGGCATTCTGCGATCTCACCTGCAATATGGATCTGGCCGAAGAAATGCTGAAGTATCTTCTCCGCGATGTGGTGGATCACTGTGTGGAAGATATGGCGTTGTTCGATAAATTCATCGAAAAAGGGCTGCTGGACAAGCTGCACCATGTAATAAACAATGACTTTGTCAGGATCACCTACACAGAAGCCGTGGAAGAGCTTCTTAAATCGGGCCGCGACTTTGAGTTTCCAGTGAGTTGGGGAGTGGACCTGCAGTCTGAACATGAACGCTTCCTGACCGAAGAGGCCTATCGTCTGCCATTGATCGTTACCGATTACCCGGCCTCGATCAAACCATTTTACATGCGCGTAAATGACGACCCCATCACGGTCGCGGCCATGGACATACTGGTGCCTGGAATAGGTGAAATCGTCGGCGGCAGTCAAAGGGAAGAACGCTATGACGTGCTGCTCGGCCGTATGCAGGAGGTCGGTATCGACGAACAGGAGTATCAGTGGTATCTTGATCTACGACGATATGGCACGACTCCCCATTCAGGATTCGGACTTGGATTTGAGCGTCTGGTGCAGTTCATTACCGGCATGCACAATATTCGGGAAACCATCCCGTTCCCGCGGACCCCGGGTTTCGCCCCATGTTAAGTGATCCGATCATCAAATCTTCGATTTCTACGCAGTCGTCAGTGAGGCAACCGCTTGAGTAAAGGGCCCGGTGTTGAAAAGATGTTCGACGCCATAGCCGATCGCTATGACTTGATGAACAGGGTGATGACCTTCGGTCAGGATCGCCGGTGGAAGGACTTCGTGGTTGACCGCGGTGGAGAGATTGCCGACGGCTGGGTGCTTGATCTGGCCTGCGGCACCGGTGAGATTGCCGCCCGGTTTAGAAGAAAAAACCCCGAAGCCAGGATTGTCGGTGCCGATTTTTCCCGCAACATGCTGATCCGGGCTCAACAGGATCTCTCGTCATACTCCATAAGTTTCCAGGCCTGTGATGCCAATCATTTGCCTTATCGAGATGGAGTATTACGTGCGGTCAGCTTCGGTTACTTGCTGCGAAACGTTGATGATGCGCTTATTGTCTTGAATGAGGTGTACCGGGTATTGTCAACGGGAGGGCGGGTGATTTGTCTTGACACCACCCCGCCCGCCAGAAATCTGCTCTACCCCTTTATCCGGCTCTACCTGGCGATAGTTATTCCATTGCTGGGTAAATTCATTGCTCGGGACCAATCGGCCTATGCCTATCTCACCGGCTCTACCATGGAGTTTCACGACGCCGATACTCTGGCTCGTCTCTTCGAGGAAGCTGGGTTCAACCAGGTTGCCTATAAAAAATTCATGTTCGGTACCATAGCCGTGCATTGGGGGACAAAATGAGCCTTCCTGCCCTGGCGATTCCTGCCATCGATGATCCTCATACCCTGTTCGAAATGTTCTGCCGCAGTTGTGCACTATACGATGATCGGGTCGCGTATATCTATCGGGCCGGAGAGCAGGAAATAGAAGTCACCTATCACAAATTGTTCGAAGACGTGTTGCTTCTGGCTCGCGCCTTCAGTCGAAAAGGCGTTGGCAATGGAGACAGAATCATGTTTCTGGCCGACAATCGCTACGGCTGGATTGTCACCGACCTGGCGATCATGTCTCTTGGCGCGGTAAGTGTGCCGAGGGGGAGTGACACCCCGGCCCAGGAATTGCTGTTTATCATGGAAAACAGCAAATGTACTCACCTGGTTGTGGAAACTGAAGTGCTGTTCGAGCAGCATCGACCAAATCTGAAGAAGGTGGGCGGACTTAAGAACATCTTCATCATGGCGGGCCCGGCGATTCACTCTATGTTCAGTAAAACATACAGCTACCAGGATTTATTAAAAGATAGAACCTACAGCGATAAGGATGTTGAACAGTTTATCGAGCGGGGCCTTGAGATCACCCCCGATGACCTGCTCACCGTGATGTACACTTCCGGCACCACAGGCCTGCCCAAAGGGGTGATGCTTATCCACTCCAATATCATGCATAACGTACGCTGTATTCCATCCATCGTCGAGCTTGAGGCAGAGGATCGGTGGCTGTCCGTGCTCCCCACCTGGCACATCTTCGAACGCACTGCAGAATACGTTGCGCTGGCTGGAGGCTGCTGCCTCGTCTATTCATCGATAAAAACTTTCGCCCAGGATTTGGTGACCTATCGTCCCACCGTCGTGGCCACTGTTCCCCGCATCTGGGAGTCTCTTCACAACAGGGTATTGACGGCCTTGAGGAAAAAAGGCGCGATTACTTCCTCGATATTCAATTTTCTGGTTCGGGTTTCGGCAAAGTATCGCCGCAACCGGAGAATACTCGATGATCATCTACCAGAGTTCCAGCCTGTTTCATCGCCTCAGCGGATGATCAAAAAGACCTGGGCGGCGATGGTCTGTGTGCTGCTCGCACCTTTTTATTTTCTCGCGCAACGTAAACTCAAACTGGTGCAGGAGAGGTTTGGAGGCAGGCTGCGGCTGGCGGTGAGCGGTGGAGGTAGCCTCGCGGATTTTCTCGAGGACTGGATCGATGCGGTCGGCATCCGCATCGTCAACGCCTACGGTATGACCGAATGTTCACCGGCGATAGCCGGAAGGGGGCTGGACTGCGAGATTTACGGTACACTCGGAAAACCGGCAATCCATACGGAGCTGCGTATCGTATCAGAAGATGGCAGGGAACTCTTAGCCGGCAAAGAGGGGCTTATCGAAGTGCGGGGACCGCAGGTAACCATCGGCTATGATAACAACGAGGTGGAAACCGATCGCTCATTCACCCCGGACGGCTACCTGAAGACTGGGGATCTGGGCAAAATGACGGTCAGCGGGGAGCTGGTGATCACCGGCAGGGCAAAAGATATAATCGTACTTGCCAGTGGCGAGAATGTCGATCCCACCAGAATAGAAAGCACCATCACCATGTTTCCGTTTATCGAGGACGCGGTACTGGTCGGTCAAGACAGGAAGGGCTTGGCTGCCCTGCTGGTACCCAATCACGAGGAATTTAAAGGCTGGGCGGAGAAAACCTTCT
>CBFCWR010000186.1:0-6519 GCA_965601575.1 uncultured Desulfofustis sp.
GCGCTGCGAGTGGGCCTGCTTCGACACCCAGGAAACCTGCTATCACCTGACCTTGCACTATCAGGACGAGATTCACCGTCCGGCCTTTCCGTACAAATTCAAGTTCAAATTCTCCGGCTGCGCCAACGACTGTGTGGCCGCGATTGCCCGCTCCGACATATCCGTCATCGGGACCTGGAGAGACGAGATCCGCATCGATCAGGCCGCGGTGAAGGAATACATCGCCGGCAACTATCCGTCCAACGGCGGTTCTCACAGTGGCCGCGACTGGGGTCCCTTCGACATCAAGAAAGAGGTCATCGATTTGTGTCCGACCGAGTGTATGTGGATGGAAGGCGACGAACTGAAGATCGACGACAAGGAATGTACCCGCTGCATGCACTGCATCAACGTCATGCCTCGGGCCCTGCGTCCTGGTGCCGACCAGGGAGCCTCCGTACTGGTCGGTGCAAAAGCCCCGATCCTCGATGGCGCCCAGCTGTCTACTCTGATCATACCGTTCATGAAGGTCGAGAAAGAGAACGAATTCGAGGAACTGATCGAGTTCATCGAAACCGTCTGGGACTGGTGGATGGAAGTTGGCAAGAACCGCGAGCGCGTCGGTGAGACCATGCAGCGTATCGGTCTGAACAACTTTATCAAGATCATGGGTCTCGAGCCGATTCCTCAGATGATCAGGATTCCTCGCGAGAACCCCTACGTGTTCTGGGCCGAGGAAGAGGTTGAGGGTGGCTTTGATCGTGACATCGACGAATTCCGCGCCCGTCACGCTGCCTAATCGGATTATTACTATTTACTACAAACTATATAAGGAGACACATCATGGGATATAATCCGGACAAACCGATGGAAGGACGGATCACCGATCTTGGTCCACCACATTATGAACAGTTCTTCCCGCCGGTCATCAAGGCAAACAAGGGCAAGTGGTTGTGGCACGAGATTCTGCAGCCCGGCGTCCTGATGCACAAATCTGAAACCGGTGACGAGGTCTATTCTGTACGGGTTGGTACCGCCCGACTGATGACCTGCCAGTTCGTTCGTGAGATCTGCGACATCGCCGATGCCCACTGTGACGGCCACCTGCGTTTCACCACCAGGAACAACATCGAGTTCATGGTTGACTCAAAAGACAAGGTTCAGCCCCTGCTCGACGATCTGGCCAGCCGCGGCAACAAGTTCCCCGTAGGCGGAACCGGTGCCGGCGTGACCAATATCGTTCACACCCAGGGCTGGATCCACTGCCACACCCCGGCCACCGATGCGTCTGGACCGGTCAAGGTAGTCATGGACGAGCTCTTCGAGTATTTCACCTCGATGACCCTGCCGGCTCAGGTGCGGATCGCTCTGGCCTGCTGCCTGAACATGTGTGGTGCGGTCCATGCGTCCGACATCGCCATTCTCGGCATCCATCGCAAGCCGCCGATGATCGATCACAAGCGCATCACCGGTGTCTGCGAATTGCCGCTGGCCATTGCTTCCTGTCCGCTGGGCGCGGTTAAGCCCGCCAAAGCGACAGTTGACGGCGAGGAAATCAAATCAGTCTCGGTTACCGTCGAGCGTTGTATGTTCTGCGGTAACTGCTACACCATGTGTCCGGCCATGCCGATGGCAGACCCGGAAGGTGACGGAATTGCAATTCTGGTCGGCGGAAAGGTATCCAATACCCGTTCGGCGCCAAAATTTTCCAAGCTGGTTATTCCGTTTCTGCCCAACAACACCCCGCTCTGGCCGGAAACCGTTGAAGCGTGTAAGAAGATTCTTGAGGCGTACGCAAAAGACGCCAGGAAGTATGAGCGTGTTGGTGAATGGGCCGAGAGGATTGGTTGGGAGCGTTTCTTTGAGAAATGCGATATCCCATTTACAGAAAAGAGCATCGATGATTACCGCCTGGCGTACGACACCTGGCGCACAACCACTCAGTTCAAGTTCAGTAGCCATATCAAATAATTCTTTTGATAGTTTTAATGCTGATCGAGAGCCCGTCGCGCATCGCGCGGCGGGCTTTGATGCCCTTTTAGTCACATTTAAAAAGGAGAAAGAAGATGCCTCTGAGTGATGATGAACTAAAAGATGCGATTTGTGAAAAAGCGGCAAAGTCACCGAAACCGCAGCTCTATATTAAAGACTTTTACAAGTGCGATCCGGATTCCAAGCCGCGTAAGATCAAGAACGTCGCCAACGAACTCGTTCGTGAAGGCCGGCTGATGTTCTGGTCCTCCGGTTCAACCACCATGTATGCGGATCCGACTCGAATTCAGGATGAGGAAAAGGATAGTAGGTAGACCAACTCTTTCTGACATCGAAGGCAGCGCAAAGTTCAGCAGAACTTTGCGCTTTTTTTGTTTATGGGCTATCAGGATCTCTTTCTGAAAACCACCGAATCGACCAATCGCGTTGCCAAAGAAATGGGCGCCAGTGGCGTCTTACATGGCAGCGGGGTGGTCGCCGACACCCAGACCGCCGGCCGCGGGCGGCTGGGGCGCCAGTGGCATTCACCGCCGGGCGGCAACCTCTATTGCTCCTATGTGGTCAGGCCTGCCATCGCTCTTCAGGATTACCCCAAGCTGACCATGGTCGCAGGAGTTGCCGCAGCGCAGTGCCTGGAGGAAAACTCACCCATCAGGATGAGCCTGAAATGGCCCAACGATCTCTACATCGGGACGAAAAAATGCGGTGGCATTCTCTGTGAATCTATACCTGCATCTTCTGCCCCCTTTGCGGTTATCGGCATCGGTATCAACTGCAACCTGAGCGCTTCAGATATCCCTGAAGAGCTGAGGGGGATGGCCACTTCTTTGCTCATGGAGGGAGACTGCAGGATCGATACCCGACGGCTCTTTGTCGATCTACGTGAACATCTTCTCGAGGCGGTGAGCGACTTTGAAAAGCAGGGCTTTTCGCGAATTCTCACCAGATGGAACCGGTTCGATGCGTTTAAGGGAACACACATGACCTGGGTTCGTGAGGATGGGAAACCGATAGAGGGAATCAACCTCGGTCCTGATCCCGATGGTTCTCTGGTGGTGCAAGACGACGACGGAAACCGCCACAAGGTGATCTCAGGGGATGTCACACTCGCAGGCTCCGTCCCTATGGAGCGGTCTTGATGGGGATCCGAGAAGTGCATTGATAATTGTCTGGGGCTGCATTGCGAGGCCCAACGGAGCGCTGAAAACGCTTACCGACCGCCCGAGGCCGCCCTGGCGGCCGACATCCGGTCGGTTTTTCAGCGCGGAGTTGAAAAGGCCGAGCGCAGCAGCACCGGACAATTATCAATGCACGTGCACCGAGTAAAAAAGACACCAGCCCCGTAAAATGACTCCGCGTGCCACCCATTCGATCTGATCCTCCGGCTACAGAAACACCTCTCGACTCTAAACTTAGCTGATTCCCACTGCTTTTCATTTCCTTAAGCGAGAATAGAGCCGGTGAGGGGTGGTCTAAGCTGCTGCTCTGCAGCCTTATCACCGTGGAGTTGAAAAGGCCGAGCGCAGCAGCCCCAGGCAATTATCGATGCCCACGTAGACGAGGCAAAAGACAATCAACTCCCTGAAGTTACTCCGCGATATAGCCTACACCTATCCACAACAGCTTTGTCAAAAGTTACTGGAGAGTCAGAGCGATCATCAAAAAGAAAGGGGCAGCTGTCAGCGGCTGCCCCTTGTGTTTGTATACGGGCGGGAATGTGTTAGTAGCGGTAGTAATCAGGCTTATAGGGACCCTCGACACCAACCCCGATGTAGTCGGCCTGTTTTTTGCTCATGGTGGTGAGAGTGGCACCGATCTTCTGCAGATGCAGGCGGGCAACCATTTCATCGAGCTTCTTGGGTAAGAAGTAGACCTTGTTTTCATAGGCCTCCGGGTTTTTCCACAATTCGATCTGGGCAAGTACCTGGTTGGTAAACGAGTTGCTCATCACGAAACTGGGATGACCGGTGGCGCAGCCCAGGTTGACCAGCCGCCCCTCGGCCAGAACGATGATCTTCTTGCCGTCAGGAAAAGTAATGTGATCCACTTGGGGTTTGATGTTTTCCCACTCCAGTTCGCGAATGGAGGCGATATCGATTTCAGAGTCGAAGTGTCCTATGTTGCACACTATTGACTCATGGGGCATCTGATCCATATGGGCCCTGGTGATGACATCAACGTTGCCAGTACAGGTGACGAAGATATTGCCGACGGGGGCTGCCTCTTCCATGGTCACTACCCGATAGCCCTCCATTGCCGCCTGCAGGGCGCAGATCGGATCGATCTCGGTGACCAGCACCGTGGCTCCCATGCCGGACAGCGCCTGGGCACACCCTTTGCCGACATCGCCGTAGCCCGCGACCACGGCAATCTTGCCGGCGATCATCACGTCGGTCGCCCGCTTTATGCCATCGATGAGCGATTCTCTGCAGCCGTAAAGGTTGTCAAATTTTGACTTGGTCACCGAATCATTGACGTTGATCGCCGGACAGAGCAGCGTGCCGTCGGCGGCCATTTCGTTGAGGCGATGCACCCCTGTTGTCGTTTCTTCGGTGATACCTTTGACCTGGGCCATCTCGTCACCATATTTCTGATGCATAACCAAGGTGAGATCGCCGCCATCATCAAGAATCATGTTGGGTCGCCAGCCATCCGGTCCGAAAATGGTCTGGTCGATACACCACCAGAATTCCTCCTCGCTCTCACCCTTCCAGGCAAAAGTCGGGATGCCCGCGGCGGCCATTGCGGCGGCGGCATGATCCTGGGTCGAGAATATGTTGCAGGATGACCAGCGAATCTCGGCGCCCAATTCAACAAGCGTTTCCATCAGAACCGCGGTCTGGATGGTCATGTGCAGACAACCGGCGATACGTGCGCCTTTAAGTGGCTGAGAGTCTTTATATTGTTCCCGAAGGCTCATCAGCCCCGGCATTTCGGTTTCTGCAATAGCCACTTCCTTTCTTCCCCAGTCGGCCAGGGAAATGTCTGCTACTTTGTAATCGTTTTGTAATGTCGTCATGTGCGAGTCCTTGAGGAAATGTCCCTTGTTATTTTAATCCGGCGGCCGCTCTGAGCTCTTCCGCTTTATCTCTGCGTTCCCAGGTGAAGTCGTCTCGCCGGCGGCCGAAGTGTCCGTAAGCTGCAGTAGCTCGGTAAATGGGACGCAGCAGGTTCAAATGCTGAATGATGGCCTTTGGCCTGAGGTCGAAGTGGGCGGCTACCAGATCCCTGATCTTCTCGTCACTGAGTTTGCCGGTACCGAAACTGTTCACATTGATCGAGACCGGTTGGGAGATGCCAATGGCGTAAGCCACCTGGACCTCGATCTCCGAGGCAATTCCTGCTGCCACCAGATTTTTGGCGATGTAGCGCCCCATGTAAGACGAGGAGCGATCAACCTTGGACGGGTCCTTGCCTGAAAAGGCTCCTCCGCCATGCGAGCCTTTTCCGCCGTAAGTGTCGACGATGATCTTTCGGCCGGTAACCCCGCAGTCCCCGACAGGTCCGCCGATAACGAACCGGCCCGTCGGGTTGATATAAAATTTGGTATCGGCATCGATCATATCGGTGGGTAAAACTGGCTTAATAATTTCCTCCATGACCCCTTCCTTGAGATCGTGGTATTCGACTATTTCATCGTGCTGGGTCGAGAGAACGACCGCGTCGATCCGCTTCGGAACACCATCGACATAGCCGACAGTGACCTGGCTTTTGGCATCGGGACGCAGCCACGGGAGTCGTCCTGATTTACGCACTTCGGCCTGGCGTTTGGTCAGCCGATGGGCGTAAAAGATCGGCATCGGCATGAGCACCTCGGTGTCATTGCAGGCATACCCGAACATGAGACCCTGATCGCCCGCTCCCTGTTCAAGGTCGAGTCCGCTCCCTTCGTCGACGCCCTGGGCGATATCGGAGGACTGCTTGTCGATCGAGGTGAGAATGGCACATGATTGCCAGTCAAAGCCCATATCGGAAGAGTTGTAACCTATTTCCTTGACGGTCTGGCGGGCCACATTGGCCATGTCCACCCAGGCCGAAGTGGTGATTTCACCGGCGACCAGCACCATGCCGGTGGTCACCATGGTTTCACAGGCGACCCGAGCATTCTTGTCCTGTTCGATTATGGCATCGAGGATCGCATCGGATATCTGGTCGGCAACTTTGTCAGGATGTCCTTCGGATACGGACTCCGAAGTGAAAAGATAGTTTGACATGATTTTTCCGTCCTAGTTATTATGGTTCACTTTTGCTGAGAGCTATTGTATGCATGAAGCAACGAATTGCCAAACCTGATATTTGAACTCCGAACGCGGCTTATGTCAAGGGTAATCGCTTATCCATGGCCAGGGATAGAAATGGGGTCGATGAATGTCGTATGTGGCCACTTTAGCGACAATTCAACTCAGATCTGGCCCTTCAATCTGAGAGCTCTTGGGCAGAATGGTCTATCTGTGGCTATCTGCTTGATATAATAACGGAAGATTCGTGTTGGAGATGACCCATGAGCGTCGAAGAAGCACAGGAAGTACTGTTAATCGAGGAGCAGGG
>CBFCWR010000187.1:0-6497 GCA_965601575.1 uncultured Desulfofustis sp.
AAAGCAGATGGAGCTGGTTCTTATGAAAGGGCTGCGTGGCGCCGGCAGTTAGTCTGGGCTTCAGAGTATTCCGTATTTCCTGGCTTGGCGGACTGCCTGTTGCCTGTTTTCCACATTCAATTTCCGGTAAATTGTCGACAGGTGCCGTTTGACCGTTTCCACGGAGATGTAGAGGCTCTCTTCAATGTCCTTGTTTCTGCCGCCGTACTGCAGTGCTTTGAGGACTTGGATCTCGCGATTCGAAAGAGGTTCGGCCGCGACCCGCGCCTGCAGCCCGGTCTTTGCCTCTTTTTTGACCGACGCCGAAGATGCAATTCTCTGCTCTGCGGCCATGGCCTGCAGGATGCGGACGGCATAAGCATTGCCGGGCTGACTGGCTGCCACTTCCTGAACCGTTTTCTCGAGCTGGTCTGCGAAATCGAGAAACGGCCTCATGATACCGCCATGCCTGGCCCCCTCAATCGCTTCGCCAAGCAGCGCGACCGCCGCCTTGTGGTCGCCCCGCAGATTTTTTACCGCTGAGCCGAGCACGCCCAGGTGAATCATCATCCGCGTGTTGTGAAGCCCTTTATAGAAATGGTGCATCCTGACAACAAGACGGTCGATCTCTTCGATGGTCCGGCGTCCTCCGACCGCGATCTTTGCCTTGATGAAGGTCAGTTCCGGTGCAAAAAAACGGTACACGGGACGCAGCGGCTCCGGGTCATAACCCGCGCACCACTTTACCGCAGCATCGCTGTGGCCCTGGCGCAGGGCAAGCTCGGCCCGAAAAGCGCGACAGAGATCAAGCAGATCCGCATTTCCGGTTTCCAGCATGTAGTGCAGAACCGTCTCGCTGATCTCCCGGGCCTTGTCCGGGTGACCTTTGATCTGGCAGGCCAAGGCCAAGGCGAAAGAACTCTGGCAATAGGTGACAATGCTGGGAACAACCAGTTCGCCTTTCACCGGCTTTTTGAATACCGGCAACAGATAGGATTCGGCACTGTCCAGCTCATTTCTTTCGAACTTGCTGATGCCGCAGAAAAATCTGCCCACTTCAACCGTTTCGGGCAGGCCGTCCCTGGTCCCCGTTTCGATGAGTATTTCAGCCGGCGTCTGCAGCTCCACTAATTCTGCACCAATCCAGCGGTGAAAACAAAGGGCCGCCAGAAGCATGGTTCTGAACACCGGGTTGATCTGCTCTTCCTTGTTCCAGGCCGTGTCGATTACTCTCAACGACTCCGGAGTTTCACCTCGCATCTGCAGGGCCAGCGCCAGTATGATCAGGCTGAATCCCCGCAGGCTGTAAGAGTGTTCAGGCAAATGAGCAAGGGCGAATCGGGCTTCTTGTTCTGCGCGCTCAGCCCGGGCGGTCGAGTAGCAGTAAAAACTTTTAAGGGTCGCTACTTCGCCTCGCAGGGCCAGGTCGAGCCCGGCACCATTATCCGGCGATGTGCCGATCGCGTCCAAATCGCCCAGAAGCTCGAAAAGTTTTGAGTAGCGGGCCTGACGCTGATAAACCCATGCCTTTGAGAGCAGCAACGGTACATTTTTCTTAATGAAGTCGAGGGGGAATTGCCTGAGCCAGAGATCCAGGTGATACCACTGTTCGCGGTTTATCAGGTCGTATCGATAGTCAGCCACGAGTGTTGCTGCACTCTCATGGTCTTCGATGACCAGCAGATAGGACAACGCCTCTTCGAGGTAACCCTGGTCGGCGAACCACAGGCTTGCATCCCGATAGAGACAGATGACTTGCTCGGAAGTGAAGCGTTTTCTCAGTAATCTTTGCAGGATCGACTGGATCAGATGATGATGCCTGAACCACTCGTCGGCTTCATCGAGGGGAGTGATGAACAACGAACTGTCCTCGAGCATCTGCAGAAAATCCCTGCTGTTTATCTGGCAGGATCGGGACTCTGCATCGGGGAAACAGATTTTCTCACACAGCGGCGCACAGAACCGATCGAGGATGGAAATTTTCAGGATGCACTCCTGGACGACAGGTTCGTGGCAGGAAATAAGTTCGGCTACCACGTAGTCGACCAGATAGCTGTTTTCCGTCGGCACATTATGCAGCAGAATATCGTGGTCACGGCGCTGGGCCATGGCCAGAGCTGCCAGCCGCAGTCCCGTAACCCAGCCCTCGCTCTTGTCGCATAGTGCGGCGACCAGCTTATCGCCCAAAGGCTTGTGACTCATCAATTGCAGGAAATTTCTGGCTTCCTCCGGCGACAGACGTAAATTCTGTGTCCGCGTCTCGGTCATCCGCCCCTTCGCCCGCAAGGAGGCCAGCGGCAGCGGTGGATCCCGCCTGCTGATGAGCACCAGGTGCATGGTTCCGGGGGGAGCATTCAGCAGGGCGGAGAGCAGGGTGTGAATCTGTTGATTCTGAATATGGTGGTAGTCGTCGAGAACGACGATGTAATTTGTATCAATGCTGTCCATTTCGTTGATCAGCCGATCCGTGAGCACGGAGTCGGGCGGCAGGGTTATGCTCCTCAAAATGGACAGCGTCTCGGTGCAGGCATACTCTGAGATGGACCTGAGTGCGCTGATGAAATAGAGCAGAAAAAGCCTCAGATCATCGTCTTTTCTGTCCAGAGAAATCCAGGCGAATGGCAGCCCGCAGGTCTCGATCCAGCAACTTGCCAGGGTGCTTTTGCCGTAGCCGGCCGGGGCGGAGATGAGATTGACGGTGTTATGCAGCCCGTCATCGAGTCGCGACAGCAGTTGGGGCCGATGGAGGTGATCCCTCGACAGCGGGGGGCGATGCAGTTTGGAACTGACGATGAACTCGGGAAATTTTTCCACTGTCGTGACCGGTCCGGCTGAGATGATCCTGCGGTTTTGGTATAAATTGAAAATCCAAAGACACCACTATGTCACATATGATTTACTCGGCCGATTCTGTCAACCATCTGCAGCGATATATCTCGAAACCAGCTCGTGCTGCTTATGTCTCTACAGGTTGAGTCTCGATGTAGGGGACACAAATCAATTGTCCTCCGCCGAAAAGGCCGAGAGTGATCAGTTATTCGAGGAAATTTAATCGGTTCTGGGAAACTGGTTTTTCACATCCGGGACAATCATGCTTACTATTGTTATCCATAGAGAGGGGAACATGAGACCGGCATGCAAGAAGGCGACCTTGTCATAGCTGACGACCCCGGAAGCGGATCGGGAGTTCTGTGCAGAATCTACGGGATTATTCTCGAGATGGCAGGAGGGGACAGTGTCCTGATACAACTCTCGGATGGCTCCGTAATCAAGCGCCAAGTCAATTCAGTTGCGGTCTTTGTCCATCCCCCCTCGAATTGGAAGGACTTATTCAAGCAGCAGGAAGTCCCTTACCATAGTCCGAAACAGGCGATATTCAGTTCCCCTGTGAAAAATCGTTCATCACCATGACCACTGAATTCTCACAACGTCTTGACGATCTCCTCAAAACGCTGTCCTGGACTCACGCAGAGCTCGCCACTAAATGCGGCATCAGCCGCAGTACCGTCCGGAGCTGGCAGTCACAGGGCAGAATTCCAAACTCGAGATCACTCGATAGAATCGTTCTGGCCACCGGTGTTTCCAGAGACTGGCTGGCGTCCGGGAGCGGTCGGATGTTTTCAGGCTGTGCGGCCGACAAGGATCAGGTGTTTTTGAGGCTCAGCGACACCTGGAATGATTTGAGCGACACTCAGAAACAGAAAATTATGGTTGTCGCCGATCTTCTGCCGCCTGAAATAGAGGCCAAGCGACCGTCACCGCCATATCGCAAAAACCTGTGCGATTGGCTGCTGCTCAGCGCGGCGAGATATGTCGGTCTTGAGAATTTTGATATTACTTCGCTGCCTCCGGCAATCAAAGAGTATATCAAGTCAGGAATCTGCGATGCGCGGTGCTTCTGGATGTGCGTTTCCTACTATTCCGACTCGTCTGCCAAGGAGATCGAATCCTTGCTTGAGTGTTCTCCCCCTAAGCCGCAATAGAGTCGGCATTTACTCCTGCTTGAACTTCCGGGCGATGGGCTCGAAATCGTAGGTCGGGTACACTTCGTAGCGAAACGCTCCCCAGGCCTTCTGTTCGATGTAGCGGTTCAAGGTGCGCAGGGCGGCGGGCTCGACACGCAGTTGAATGATGAATCCATAGGACATGGCCACAACCCAGGATACAAGCTCTGAGCCTTCGGGCGGAAAATCCCGGTAAAACCCGGTTTCTTTAAGATAGGCCATGATTTGATCCAGATTTTTCGACTGATCATGGCGTAGGATAACGGTCACTAAAAGCGTATTCTCCGATTCCATTACGATCTCCTCTTGAGAATTTCTTCTGATTATCAGGTGATCCTGCTGTTCTCCGATTATCCTGATACAAGGTTCCAGTCCTGTCTGTCCTCGAGTTCAGGCAACGCAATGATTTTAGTATGGTGCACGTTTTTCAGGATTGTCTTGTACGGGAAAACCGGTTCATGCGTAGCGTTGGTCAATATTTGTCGTTGTTCAAAGGCGCACATATATCCGTGGAAATTGATCAGATAGTTTTCCCTCACGCCTTATAGTTAACGTTCAATGGTATGATTTTTACCAAAATAGAGATCTGAATATCTGGTGCCGAGTCAGCCATATCAGGGTTTATAAATTTCCTTGAACAGATCTGCAAACCATGGGGGTTTTTCCAGAATAACATAGATCAAAATAAGAGCCGTAAAAGGTATGGGAATAATCATATCCAACAGGGCAAGCATTGATATATACATCAGTGTTTTGGTCTTGGTTTTCATCACCTGATTAATGGGTAGAGATTCAATTCTGAAAGTGCCGCATCGCTTGAAGCAACCCTAGTGAAATAATAGCATCACCGGCCCGGAAATGTAATTGGTCCCGGGTATAAATAACAACCTTACTCTACGGCAGTGCAGCAAGCCGCTCAAAGCAAAGGACTGGTATGGATGAGAAAGAAAGAAAATTCGCGGAAGCGATCAAGAATCGCATGGCGTCCGAACTGTCGGATGAAACGCTCAACATGATCTGGGGGTGGAAGAACAAGGTACAAAATGAGCGCTGCGATACATGCGAGAGGCAAGGGCGCATCGACCTGCTCAGGGAAATGATTGACGAGCTGTCAAGGGACGCTGCTGCCAAAGACCTGGTCGACAAGATGATATACAAGGCGTCAGGTGACGACGAGGAGGGGGAACAGCTGGACTGAAACCACCGGTCAGTGGCTTCTGGCAGGGTTTATAAAGCTTTGATCAGCACATGTTGAAGCCTGCAGGTCCAGTTCGCAGTGAAATCTTTGCCGGTGATGGGATTATTCGTTGTCATCTCTGTGCGGCAGCAGATAGACGATCTGGCCGTGGAGGCCGCGCCGCTCGACAAAGGCCTTGAGATTCTCGGCAGTCAGGCCGTCGAACTTCCTCAAGGCCTTGACATAGATCTGATAGTCCGGACCATCGGGGTCGAGCTTGGCGACTTCTCGTTCCTTCGATGATAATGGTACCTTGTAGGGGGCGAGACGCGAACGATATTTCTTTTCCAGATAGTTCAATAGATCAACAAGAGTATAGTGCTCGCCATGCACTTTTATGAACTCACGCAAAATTCTCTTTCTCTCGCTCTCTTCGGTGGTTCTCCATAGTTCTATTACAGATTCACGAAACCTGCTCATCTTTGTACTTTCCTTATGATACTGAGGGCTTATATAACGAAGATTACGACTGATAACCCATGGTCAGCCGAGCTCTGTTGATGGGGAGTGTTACTTTTCATTCAGGAAAAACGATCTCAGGTCGGCCAGGTCGGAAGGACTGAAGGGAGTCAGCCCTTCCCGGCTGGAAAAGAGGTTGATACGGCAATGAAGTGATTTTCCTGTCATGGATAGCTTATCGGCTTGGTTCGCCTATGGCATTAATGAATATCAATTCCTGTTCCAATTAATATTAGGATTGTATTAATCCTGATATGACAGTGTGTTACATGGTGGTATGCGTGGTCACGAGAAAAAATCAACCGTATTGTGTGTAAAGGCGGGGATGATGGACTACATTTAGGTAATAGAATCGGGCCCGTTTCGGACAGTTTGTTACAGGATTGTCAAACGGCGCGGGCCGGAGGAATGAGATCGTCGACCACGGAGCAACAGAGGTAAACGGTGGAGCAGTTTTTCCACGAGGAGGATACTACTTATGACTGCACACAAAAAAGATCAAATTCGCACACTCCTCAAGGGGATCGAAACGGGCGATCCACGGGCCGTTACCGTTGTTAACGAAAACAAATACATTCAACACAATCCGCTGACCCCCACAGGTAATATAGGTTTGGCAGAACTTTTCAAACGGCTGTCTCAAACCTCTCCTCGGGTCGATATTGTACGCATCTTCGAGGATGGTGACTTCGTTTTCGCTCACACCGATTACGATTTCAATGTCCTGGAAATCGGCTTTGAGGTGTTTCGCTTTGAAGATGGGTTTGCGGTGGAACATTGGGACAACCTCCAACTCAAACCGAGTAAGCCCAACCTGT
>CBFCWR010000188.1:0-6494 GCA_965601575.1 uncultured Desulfofustis sp.
TATTTTGTGTTCTTATAACTGTATGGTAGCAGGCGGATTGCTTTGCCGTCAAGACAATCCCTCTTTTTGCTACACTAAGCAGGGTTACCCATGCTCACAACTGCTCTTTGAGTGTGCCGGCAAACTTTTACCGGTGACTTTTTCCCGGCGATACCCTATATCTTAACTCTGGTGCGATCTTTAAAAAAATTATGGTCCAGCCACGAGAAACAGGTTTTCAGAAAGGTAATCATCGGCTGGCCAGATCTTCGCTACACACACTTCCTTAAAGTTTCTGACTCTGGTTATTCAAGAAAATGAACAGAATTGTCGACGAAATCCTGACCAACAACTATTACGATCCATTTCAGTATCTTGGCATTCATAATCGGGCCGGGCATACTGACAGGCTTGTGGCTCGAACACTGCAACCCCAGGCTGCAGAGGTTGTGCTGTTGAGTTCCGGTCAAGAATGGCCAATGGATCGCACTCACCCTGATGGTATATACGAATGCGAACTGAATCGTAGTGATCTCCAATACCCCGATCTCGAACCTTTCGACTACCAGTATAAGATCACCTATCGCTCCGGGGATATTCACCTGATCAACGATCCCTATCGTTTTCCTGTCCTCATGGATGAAGCGGATCGTTATCTCTTTAACTCCGGCACCAACTACTCCCTCTACAACCTGCTCGGTGCTCAGATAGGGATGCACCTTAAAGTCAGCGGTACGCTTTTCAGGGTATGGGCCCCCAATGCCAGGTCCATCGCCGTCGTGGGCCATTTCAATGGCTGGGACAGCCTGGTTCATCAAATGCGAGTTCTTGGCGGTTCGGGCATCTGGGAGCTTTTTATTCCTGGACTGGTAGAGGACGAATTGTATCGCTTCAAGATCAGAACGGCAAATGGAGAAATGCTGGAAAAATCAGATCCGTTCCAGTTTTTTGCCGAGAACCGGCCCCAGACTGCCTCGGTGATCAGAAACCTGCAGCGCTACGAGTGGCAAGACCAGCAATGGCAGGATCAAAAGCTGGTCACCCCGCTCTACGATCAACCGCTTTCCATATACGAAGTGCATCCCGGTTCATGGCGAAAAGATCCGGACAATCCGGAGCGCTTTCTGACCTTCAAAGAACTTGCCGATCAGCTCGTGCCCTATGTCAAGGATATGGGCTTTACCCATATAGAATTGATGCCGGTAATGGAACACCCGCTGGACGAATCGTGGGGCTATCAGGTTACTGGCTCCTTCAGCGTTACCAGTAGATATGGGGTGCCCGATGATTTTATGTATTTTGTCGATATCTGCCATCAGAACGGCATCGGCGTTATTCTCGATTGGGTACCGGCCCATTTTCCAAAAGATGCCCACGGGCTAGCCCGCTTTGACGGAACCGCTCTTTACGAACATGAAGACCCCCGCATCGGCGCCCATCCCGAGTGGGGCACGCTCATCTACAATTACGGTCGTCAGGAAGTAAGTAATTTCCTTATCGCCAGTGCCCTCTTCTGGCTCGATAAATACCATATCGATGGACTGCGCGTTGATGCGGTCGCCTCCATGCTGTATCTCGATTACGCACGTCAGGAAGGAGAGTGGATCCCCAATTGCTACGGCGGACGGGAAAACCTCGAGGCCATTGAATTCATCAAGCACATGAACTCAGTGATTTACGATCTTTACCCTGGAACACTCATGATCGCCGAGGAATCTACGAGTTTCTATGGGGTATCGAAGCCCGCCGATCAGGGAGGCTTGGGATTTGGCTTCAAATGGAACATGGGCTGGATGAACGATATTCTGGGTTATTTTTCCAAGGACCCGTTTTATCGTAAATATCACCACAATGCCCTGACCTTTTCAATAATGTACTCCCTGTCAGAAAATTTCATCTTACCGCTGTCTCACGATGAGGTAGTACACGGAAAAGGCTCGCTCCTTGAAAAGATGCCTGGAGATGACTGGCAGAAGTTCGCCAATCTTCGGCTGCTCTTGCTCTATCTCTATCTGCATCCTGGAAAAAAATTGTTGTTCATGGGCGGAGAATTCGGTCAGCGTTCTGAATGGTATTGTAAAACAAGTCTTGACTGGCATCTTCTTGAAATGGGCCCCTACCACCACCGTACTCAGGAATTCGTGCGCCAGCTCAATCATTTCTACCTGCAGCATCCACCGTTGTGGCAGCTCGACTATGATCATCGGGGATTCTCCTGGCTTGATCTCGAGGATCAGGATAATTCGATTATATCCTTCATGAGAGCAAGTAATGAACCCGACGACTATCTGGTCTGTGTGCTGAACTTTACCCCCCAGACTCTCGAGAACTACAAAATTGGCGTCCCGGAACTCGGAGAATACCATGTG
Source organism: uncultured Desulfofustis sp. (assembly GCA_965601575.1). GTDB lineage: Bacteria > Desulfobacterota > Desulfobulbia > Desulfobulbales > Desulfocapsaceae > JABDQA01. Next base: position 2,349 of record CBFCWR010000188.1, read on the forward strand.
GTATTCTGTTCCGATGAAGCCCGATTCGGCGGCAGCGGTGAATGTCCTGAAATTCACCGCCGCGCAGTGGATGAACCTTTTGCGCGCGCACCATATCATGTTCTGGCCAAGGTTCCCCCCCTGGCTGGCTTGATCCTGAAACCGTCAGCGAAGGAGAATAAGTGATGCCCAATCACAGTCCGCTTGGCAAAGATAAGTTAAAAAAGGCGGTTCAATACTTTTCTGAACTGGTCGACGCCCACCCGGAGAAAAGCCGCCTCGAGCTTCTCCAGAAAGTTGAGCTCCAGTTTGATCTGTCACCCGCAGACTGTGAGTTTCTGAACAAACATTTGGCTGGGACAGATCCCGACATTGATGGCGGAACCTGATACAATCGACAGTGATTATCATCTCACCCATTGAAGTGAATCTATGGACGCCTATCAACAAGTGATATCAACCATTGCCCTGACCATGGGTGCGGCCTGGGCCAGCGGTATCAATCTCTACGCTACCATCGCCGTATTGGGCATCCTGGGAGCTACAGGGAATGTGGATCTCCCTGCTCAGCTCCTGGTACTGCAGTCGCCCCTGGTGATCGGTTGTGCAGGGTTGATGTACCTGGTGGAATTCTTTGCGGATAAGACGCCGGGGGTAGATACCGGCTGGGATACCATACACACGTTCATAAGGATACCGGCGGGTGTCATTCTCGCCGCTTCGGTTGTCGGCGACGTATCGCCTGCACTGGTGGTTGCCGCGGGAATTCTCGGAGGAACAGTAGCGGCCACAAGTCATCTGGTGAAAGCCGGTTCACGGGTAATGATCAACACGTCCCCGGAACCTTTCAGCAATTGGGCGGCTTCACTCTTTGAAGATGTCCTGGTTATAGGAGGGCTGTTCACCGCCTTACATTTTCCACTGCTCTTTTTGATCTTCTTCATCCTTTTCATAGTTCTGGCAGTATGGCTTATTCCACGACTCTGGAGAGCCATTCGTTTCCTCTGGAGCAAGCTGCGTTCAATTTTCAGCTCCAAGGACCAGAATTTCACCTCTGGCACGCAGGTGAGAACTGATCATCACACCGACGAGAATCATCAGTGAACCGGCAGTCGCACCGTGACGGTAGTTCCCACTTTTTCTCTGCTTTCCAGCGTCATACGTCCGTGGTGATCCTGAACAATCTTGGTTGACATGGCTAACCCCAGCCCAGTGCCATCCTGCTTTGTCGTAAAATAAGGTTCAAAAACCTTGTCCACGAGCTCGGAAGGAATGCCGCAACCGCTGTCGCTGATTTCGATTATGATTTCTTCCTGGTTGCAGCGGGTGGAGACACTCAACCTGCCACCGTCTTCCATCGCCTGTATGGCGTTTAAAAACAAGTTCAGAAACAGTTGGGTCAGTTTATCCCGGTCACCTTCCGTAGTTGTCGTACCGCACCCAAAGTGTTCTTCAACGGCGATACGCTGTGTTTCAGCATCAGAACGGACCAGCATCACCGCTTTGGCAAGCAGTTCGTCGACCCCTACCATCGATTTTGAGGTCTGGCTGGGCCTGGCGTAATCCAGAAGTTCAGAGATCGAACGGTCGAGGCGCTCAACCTGCTCCACCATCAAATCAGCAGTCTCCTGGGTGGAAAGGTCATCTTTAAATCTGGATTTTAGCAGCAGGGTCAACCCTTTGACTGAGCTCAGAGGATTACGGAGCTCATGGGCTACCCCCGCAGCCATTCGGCCCACCACCGCCTCCTGTTCTGCTCGCTGCAGTTGATCTTCCAGGTGCCGGATATGACTCAAATCCTGAACCAGGAGCATGACGCCGCCAGCTTGCTCATCTTCATTTTCGATTTTCACCCTGGTGAAGAGCAAATTTCTCTCCATGCCTGACTCAATGCTGGTTGCCATCTCCCAACGATGGATTTGCTTTTGCTGATGGAGTTTCAAATCTTCCAGAATCTTCGAGTCCAGTACCTCACTGAGTTCGCGATCAAGACAACCATCGGCCTCAATATTGAGCATCTGCGCAGCACTCGGATTACAGGCCTTTATCAGCCCCTCTTCAGTGGTGGCTATGAGGCCAAGCGGCAGTGACGCTACCAGAGTATCGGTAAATGAATGAATACTTTTCAGTCGTCTCTGGGAACCCTTGTAATTCTGAATGAGCACCAGAGAAAGCAGGCCTCCACCTCCCACCAGCAGGAGAACCAGGGAGAGAACAACAACCTGGAGGATCTGTTTTCTAATAGCCTGCTGATACCCCTCAAGGCTGAGTTCCACCACCAGCGTCAATGGAGCCGCGGCGATGGTCCGCATGTTTTCAAGGTGCTCAGGCAGCCCCCCTGGCTGCGGTTGCCTCATCCTTCCCATGCGCCCGCGATTGGCTGGCTGGGAACCATCCATCGCTGCCGCTGGCTGAAAAGTCATCGCCATCATGAACACCGGTTCTTCCATTTCCGGATGATTCACTATGGTACTGATTGTTCGCTGCCTGGTTTCTTGTTGCTGCTTAAGCAGCATGAGAGCCTGCTCGTCCACCCGAACCCCGATCTGCTTCTTGTCGGAGTGTGTCCGTATGGTACCATTCTGATCAACCAGATAGAGGCCAAGCAACCCCGGATGTTCAGCGCTGTTTTCTATTGTCTGAGAAAAGAAATCAAGCCAGTTATTTTCATCCAGCTCCCCTCTCATGAGCCCCCTTCGCAGCGCACTGCGGGAGCCGGCTGCGACAAGGTTCAATATCGCCGTGGCTTCCTGCTTCAAGATGAGCTCATTTAACCTCTTCTCCCTCTGGTAGTTATTGACGGCAAACACGCCAATGATAAGGACCAGAAGCCCGCTTGCCGCCAGAAATATCAGCGGGGAAGCATAAAATATCGAATTAGTTCGCTGATTATTCTTACCCGTTTCCATTTTATGCCAAAATTTTCTCAAGGATCACTTTCGAAATCAGGTAGGTGGGAAACACTCCTTCCGCGCCCATGGGGCCGTAAGCAAGGGTCTGGCCGCTGATTAACGGATTGTCCGAAGCGTAATAGGCATAGCGGACTTTCATATTCTTCGGTATGTGATCCTGGATTATCGCCGCACTGATCGCTCGCTGGTAATGGGCGCCTTCCATCTCGAGTCCAATAGCCTTCCAGGTTGAGTTATGAAATCTCTCGAGTACGTCACGATTTTGCAGCGAAGTACCAAGCACGGTCAGCATGGGACCACTGAAAACTGCGGCCTGATTGCCGAAATCGGAAGGAGATAGATCATTGTTGACGATATAGTTATGAGGTGTGCCCTCCACGACATGAGCAGTGGCCAGCATAATATCGCCTTTGCTGCCAGGCAGAATACCCGCTTTTCCCATGATCGATATGGATTCTATTTGCAGAGATATGAGAGATTCGGCAGCGCTGGTAGGGCTTAAGAGCTCATCCATGATCTCATATGCCTGGGTCCCAAAGGCATAATCGATTACCACAATGACCGACTCCTGGGTGCTCAACAGGTCGAGATCAATATTCAACGCTGGATGAAAACACGGGGTAGTGATACCCTTCGTATCGATGATCTGGACATCGATGCTTGAACCGGAATTATCCGGATGCTCGATAAATCCATGGGCTGCCGCATAGCCGGCCACATCGATTTCCTGATCTCGAATCAGGTGAATCATGTCATAAAGATCCTCGGGCACTGCCAGTCCGGCCGTTTCCAGAGCGCCACGACCGTAAAGGATGTTCATGATGGAATGTAAATTAGCGCTGATGATGTGGACCGGACGCTGGTGGAGGCCGCCCTCGATCATTCTCGCCACCAGCGACTCCGCCCAGGCGGCGGCATACTGGTGGTGGCCGAGCACCTCCTGCAGCGATGGGGTGAATGATAGATGCAATACCTCCTCGACGCCGTCAGCTTCGTCGATCACGCGCTGACCAAGAGCCTGAACGATGCGAAACAGCCCGCTGTTAAATCCCTCTTTGTGGTTCTGTTCCAGATATTCGAAACTTTTCCTGGTTTCTTTGTAAGTCCGACCGAGAATGATCGAAAGATTCCATAGTGAGGCATCGAGTTCCCCGCTCTGCAGCTGATCGCCAACCTGAACTGTCTGTTCAAGCAGCTGCCACTGCTTGGAAAGGCCGTGTGGGTTCCTTACCTGCTGGCTTATTTTGCGGGCCTC
>CBFCWR010000189.1:0-6474 GCA_965601575.1 uncultured Desulfofustis sp.
TGATGATCGCAGCCCATGGCCCCTTCAGCGATCATATCGAAGCCATGCGCTACAGTCTGTTCGCCGGTGGCAAGAGAATACGACCGATCCTCTGCCTTGCTTCCGCCGAGGCTGTCACCAGTGATCCTGCCCTGCTCGATGAAGCCTTGATCACTGGTTGTGCAATAGAATGCATCCATACTTACTCACTGATTCATGACGATCTTCCGGCCATGGACGATGACGATCTCAGACGGGGCAAGCCGACCAACCACGTTCTCTACGGCGAAGCCGGCGCAATTCTGGCCGGCGACGGTTTGCTCACCTTTGCCTTTGAACTACTGGCCAGACCCGGGGCTTCGATGCATGCGGCACGCCAGTTGGAGATCACCAGACTGGTTGCAGAGGCTGCCGGCTCGCTCGGTATGGTCGGGGGCCAGGCACTCGATATTGCCGGAGAGAACTCCAGCTATCCATTTGAGCACCTCAAGACTATCCATCGCTCAAAGACCGGCGCCCTGATCCGCTGTGCGGTTCAGACCGGGGCCTTGGCAGGCAGTGGTGAAATCCAGCAGATTGATCAATTGACCAGCTATGGAGAGGCCATCGGACTGGCTTTTCAAATCGTCGATGACTTGCTCGATGAGACCTCGACTACCCAGGTTCTCGGTAAATCCGCCGGTGCAGACAAAGCGCGGGGAAAAGCGACCTATCCCGCCTTCTTTGGTATTGAAGAGACCAGAAAGCTGGCCCAGCAAGCCGTCGATCAGGCCAAACAGGCCCTTAAAGGTTTCGGCGCCGAGGCAACCCCGCTTGTGCAGCTTGCCGACTTCATTAATGACAGAACTCATTGAACCGCACGCCAGAGCTTTTGTTTCCCACCTAACTGAACAATTTGATTTGCTGATTTTTTTTTCTGATTATTGTATAGCAGTTGACAAAATTACTGTGGACCATTGAAAGATGCTATTACCCTCGACAACGACAACCGCAAAAATCAATCTTCTCGAAAAGATCGAGAGTCCCAAGGATATACGCCTTCTGCACAGGTCCGATCTGGATCTGCTGGCCCAGGAAATCCGTGACTTCCTGATTGAATCAGTATCCGTTACCGGCGGCCATCTGGGTCCCAGCCTCGGTGTAGTGGAGCTTACCCTTGCCCTGCACTACGTGTTCAACACCCCTGTCGATAAATTAATCTGGGATGTGGGCCACCAGACCTACGCCCATAAGCTGATCACCGGGCGCCGGGACAGGTTTCATACGCTCCGTCAATACCACGGGATCAGCGGCTTTCCAAAGATCAGCGAGAGTGAATATGACGCCTTTGAAACGGGTCATTCATCAACCTCCATATCGGTCGCCCTGGGCATGGCGCTGGCAAAGAATCTCAAGGACGATCCTGCCAAAACCATCGCTGTTATAGGCGATGGGTCCATGACCGCCGGCATGGCATTTGAAGCGCTCAATCAAGCCGGTGACATCAACAAGGATCTGATCGTCGTCCTCAATGACAACGAAATGTCAATATCGCCCAATGTCGGGGCGCTGAGCAGTTTTCTAAGTCGTAAGCTTACCGGTCGAACCATGCGCCGGTTCAAGGATCACCTGGTTGAGCGTCTCGGCCAACTCTCCAACGTGGGTGAAAACATCCTCACCGTGCTGAAGAAGAGCGAAGACAGTTTTAAGAGTTTTTTTACGCCCGGTATGCTCTTTGAAGCCTTGAAATTTGACTATATCGGTCCGCTCAACGGTCACAATCTGGAAGAATTACTGGAAACCTTCGAAACGGTGAGAGATACCCAGCAGGGACCGGCCCTGATACATGTGCTCACCACCAAAGGCAAGGGCTACGAGCCCGCCGAGAAAAACCCGGGACTGTTCCACGGCATCGGCCCCTTCGAATCGGCGACCGGCAAGTCAAAGGGCGGCGGCGGTCCAGTGTCCTACACCAAAGTGTTTGGCGACACCCTGACCGAGATTGGCAAAACCAACGACAAAATTGTTGCCATCTCAGCAGCCATGGTGGCTGGAACAGGATTGAGCGATTTTGCAAAGGCCTATCCCGAACGTTTTTTTGATGTCGGGATCGCCGAACAACATGGCGTCACCTTTGCCGCCGGACTGGCCAGTGAAGGATTTCATCCGGTGGTGGCGATCTACTCAACCTTTTTCCAGCGCGCTTACGACCAGATTATCCATGACATCTGTATTCCCAATCTGCCGGTTACTTTGGCAATTGACCGGGCCGGGGTGGTTGGCGCCGACGGACCGACCCATCATGGGGTATTTGATCTCAGTTTTATGAGGATAATTCCTAATCTGGTGTTGATGGCGCCGAAGGACGAGGAAGAACTCAGGCATATGATTTACACCTCGGTGAACCATGGCGGACCGTCTGCTCTTCGCTACCCGCGAGGCTGTGGCGAAGATATTGAACTCGGATCCCAGCTGATCAATCTTAAAATAGGCCAGGGAGAGCTTCTGCGTGAAGGAAAGGATATCCTTCTTCTGCCCATTGGCAATCGGGTACACCCTGCTCTTCGAGCGGCGCATGGGCTGCAAAAACTCGGAGTCGACGCGGCGGTGATCAATCCCCGCTTCATCAAACCGCTGGACATGGAGCTGATCTGTGATGTCGCAGCCTCTGTTGGCCGGGTCATTACCGTCGAGGACAATGTCAGGCAGGGCGGCTTCGGTGCCAGCGTACTGGAGCTCTTCAGCCGCTGCGGTCTGGAGGTAAAGACAAGCCTTCTCGCTCATCCCGATCGATTCATCGAACAAGGGCCACAGAAAACGCTGTGGCGCAACAGCTCGATCAACTCGGTGGCAATCACCGAGGCGGCCCTGCAGCTCATGAACCGCTGATTTTTCTCCCAGGAATACACCCACCCTATCCAGCTGCAGCCTTCACTAGCTGAGAGGGCAGCCACCATCGTATCGCGCAAAGGAGAATATGGGTCTCTGTGAGCGCTGAATTAGCCTGACGTTCAGGAGCTGAGACGGACTTATGGACGAGGGGAATTGAAAGAGGCTCGGTATACACTACGTCTTCCCCAAAAGCGAAGCCGGATTTCCTACCGCATGGTCTCGTCCCCAGGAAGGAAATAGTGTTCTATGATGGATTTCACCCGGTATTTCTTGAAAAACCACAGTGATCCAGATCCAGTTGTTCCGGATACACTGGGTTCAGCGTCTTTGGTTTTCCACGAACATCAGGCTATAGACAGTAATACTCCTTATACCAGTCGACAAAGCGGGCCACCCCATACTCCAGACTGGTATTGGGCCGATAATCAAGATCGCGCACCAGGTCGTCCACATCGGCATAGGTAGCCGGAACGTCTCCCGGCTGCATGTCCATCATCAATTTCTGAGCCTTGATTCCCAGACACTCTTCGAGCACTTCGATATAGCGCAGCAATTTCTCCTTGTTGTTATTGCCGATATTGTACACCCGGTAAGGGCAATAGGAGGTTGCTGGATCGGGATCGTCGCTTGACCATGACGAATCGCCTTCCGGCACCTTGAAAATCACCCTGCAAACCCCCTCAACTATATCGTCTATATAAGTAAAATCACGTTCCATTTGACCATGATTAAACACCCTGATCGGCTCGCCGGCGAGCATCGCTTTAGTGAACAGGAACAGGGCCATATCCGGTCTTCCCCAGGGGCCATAGACCGTGAAGAAACGCAGCCCTGTGGTAGCCAGATTGTAAAGGTGACTGTAAGTGTGCGCCATCAATTCGTTGGCTTTTTTCGAGGCGGCATAGAGTGATACCGGATGATCAACATTGTCATGGACCGAAAAAGGCATGTTGGTGTTGGCACCGTAGACAGAACTGGAAGACGCATAAACCAAGTGCTTTACACCACTGTGGCGACAGCCTTCCAGGATGTTGACAAAACCGACCAGGTTAGTGTCCACGTAAGAGTGGGGGTTGATCAGTGAGTAGCGAACGCCGGCCTGGGCGGCAAGGTTGACGACGGCATCAAATGAGTAGTTCTGGAAGAGCGCCTCCATCTCGCTCCGGTGGCTGAGGTCGCAGTTTTCATGAACAAAGTTTTCGCCTTCTGCAAGGGCAGCCATTCTGTCGATCTTGAGTTTCTGATCGTAATAATCGTTGATATTGTCGAGTCCGACAACGTTAATCCCCTTGGCAGTCAGGCGCTGGCTGAGATGAGCGCCTATAAAGCCGGCGGCTCCGGTTACGAGAATGGTTTTCATTTTATTCCTGGTGTGAAAAAAAGATCCCCTGATCAATGCTGGTCAGGGGAGGTCGTGGCAGTGTGAGAAACCGATCAATCGTCAAAATCCCCTTCAGGCCCCTTGTCGACCTCGAGGGTCTGGGCTCGAGCGATAATTTTTTCTTTGGTCCAGTCGGACGGATTTTCGATGCGCGCTGCTTCGGCGCCTATGTCGTGCGAGCCTGCCTCAACCAGCAACTCCATGGCGATCGGGGCAGTATCAGAGGCATTAAAAACATCCACCAGCATCGAATGGGTAAACTCCTCCACCCTTTTCACCATGCGTTCGCGGACATCGCGCGGCTGTGCCATCAGCCAGTTGTCGACCGGTAGATTGAGGTTTTTGTAGTTGCCGCCGCTCCATCCCTTGTCCTGGGCGAAGCTGACCATTTTCTGCCAGTTCTCTTCAGTAACTCCTTCTCCTTCAACTTTCTTGAAATTACCATCGTCATCGGTGATGGCATTTCCATAATCATTAACCTCAACACCCCAAGACACCATCTGCAGAGCAGTTGCCACATTGGCTTTAGTGGTATTTGTGCCGGAGGCTATCTGACGCAGTTTAGCGGAGCTGTTGCCGGAAGTGCCGTGCTGGGCGCCTGAGACTTTGTAAGGTGCCAAGTGCTCATGTATTTGGGCGGTGAGTTCAACCTGAATACCCTCGCCGCTGGCCTCTATTCCGTGTGCAGATCCATTATTGAGCGCAATCCAGTCGGGGAAAATATCATGGGCATTGAGCCCGGCAATAAGAAAACCGGCGTCGTCGACGGTGGAAAGTCCCTGATTGCCCTTGATTTCCCCCACCTCGGTTTCCAGACCGGCCCAATCGGGAATATACTGGTTCAGTTCGAGATTGGCCAGCAGGTTCAGATCATCCGGCATGTGGGAGGCATCCACAGCAATAGATGTGATGCCGGCATCGAAGAGACTGGGGATCTCGACCCTGGCACTGTCAATATCCTTCTCCGACTTGAGGCCGTAATGATCAGCATGAACCGCCACCGGAATGGTAATTCCCAGATAATTGCAGGCGGAGTCAACCAGCCGGGCGATATTCCAGAAATTTACCGGACAATAATTTGATTCAGATTTGGCTATTTCCACAATGAGCGCGGCATTTGCACGCTGTGCTGCCAGCAGAGCCCCCTGAATGACAAAATAATTCCTGCCGTTGGCCGCTATGGTCATGGCCTGCCCCTTTCTGGCCAGGGCCCTATTCACGACCTTGCCGCTGACCAGCAGCGCCTTCGAGTGAGGAAACAGCTTTCTCACCGTCGGCGGCCTGCCGACCTGCAGCGCCTGTTCAAACAGTTTCTCCGAGCCCATCGTAGTGTTCTCCCTATGATTATGTTTATTTTATGGCGTGGCGAAGACGCGTCTTCTCTGTTCATACCTTCCAGCTATGATTAACAGATTAGATCGCGATGCCAATTAATGAAATATGCACTTCAATTTATAATGCACGTTCTGGAAAAATCCAGTTCCCGCAGGTCAATCAAGCCTTCTGGTCAAAACCGGAAAATGGTTTTCTGCCAAACAGATAGACCGCCAGGACACTGACTTCATAGAGCACCAATAATGGTATGCCCATCATCATCTGGTTGACAATATCGGGTGTCGGCGTCAGCACGGCGGCAATGATGAAATTAAGCAGGATCGCATATTTTCTGTACCGATTGAGAAAAGCAACCGAGACAAGTCCGGCTTTAGCCAGAAATACCATCATAACCGGCATTTCAAAGATGATACCAAAGGCGATGAGCAGTCGCAGGGCCAGTGAGAAATACTCGCTTATCGCCGGAAGCGAGGTGAGAAATTCATTGTTATAGCCAACCAGAAATTTAAAGGCGGGTGGAAAGACGATGAAATACCCAAATGCGGTGCCCGATATGAAGAAGACCGTTGATATAACGGTAAAAGGTATGATTACACGCCGTTCATGGCGATAGAGCCCCGGCGCGACAAACCGCCAGATCTGGTAAAAGATCATCGGGCTGGCGAGGATGATACCGCAGACCAGGGCAAGTTTTAGATAAAAAAAAACCCTTCCTGATAGGAAGTAAAAATGAGGCTGGTACCCTCGGGCAGTACTTCGGTGAGCGGTTTGAAAAACCAGGTGCCGATCGGTCTGATGACCAGATATGAGAGACAGAAACCGATAAATATTGCCGCAAACGAATAGATCAGACAACTCCGCAGTTCTCGGAGATGTTCAGTCAGCGGCTGATCTTCAAATTTTTCGGG
>CBFCWR010000190.1:0-6426 GCA_965601575.1 uncultured Desulfofustis sp.
CCTCTTTCATTTCGGGATAGCGACTGCTGAGCAGATGACCGATGGCCAGATCGAGTACCGCGTCGCCGATAAACTCGAATACCTGGTTGTCTTGACCGGCTTGGGCCTGCTCAAAGGCATAGGAGGAATGAACCAGTGCCTTCTGCAGCAGACGCAAATCGGTAAAACGGTAGCCGATCAGCTGTTCGAATTCAGCGAGCAGTTCTTTATTGCTGCCCGCCAGATCATCCATGAACGATCCCATCAACAATTTCCTCTTGTCAAACACTCCATCATGGTATAATAAACGGTCTCTATCGAAATCTCAGGCGGCGTAGCCAAGTGGCTAAGGCAGTGGTCTGCAAAACCATTATTCAGCGGTTCGAATCCGCTCGCCGCCTCCAAAATACGCAAAAGGTTACAGGAACAACTCCTGTAACCTTTTTCTTTTTCGATTGCAAATCTCACTTCCAGTCAATTCATCGCCGCTGCGCCCCTGGCACTCGGCTGCCCTGCCCTCACACGTCGATGCCCCAAATCTCATTGGCATACTGCCGGATGGTCCGGTCGGTGGAGAATTTACCCATCCTGGCCACGTTGAGTATGGCCATTTGGGTCCACTGCGCGGGATCGAGGAAGGTCTCGTTGACCCTGTCCTGGCTCTCGAGATATGACTCCAGATCCCTGAGCAGCAGATATTGATCGTGGGGACTCATGAGTGAGTCGACCAGCGGCTGGAAGAGATGCCGATCGCCGTGGCTGAAAGTACCATCGGCGAGCGAATCCATGATCTGGGCAATATCCTCATTTTCACTACAGATCTGGACCGGTTTTCGGCTGCTGTGTATGCGCTCGTACTCGGCCTCCTCGGCGGTCAACCCGAAGATGAAAATATTCTCGGCACCAACCTCCTCACGGATCTCGATATTGGCGCCGTCCAGGGTACCGATGGTAAGGGCGCCGTTCAGGGCAAATTTCATGTTGCCGGTTCCGGATGCTTCGGTTCCCGCGGTGGAAATCTGCTCCGAGAGGTCGGCCGCCGGGATGATGAGTTCAGCCTGGCTGACGTTGTAGTTCGGCAGGAAAACGACCTTGAGCCGATCGCCGATGCGGGGATCGTTGTTGACCACCTCGCCGATGGAACTGATCAGTTTGATGATCAGTTTCGCCCGCCAATAGGATGGCGCGGCCTTGCCGGCAAAAATGACGGTGCGCGGCGCCAGATCTTTCTGGTCGCCGGTAACGAAGCGATGATACAGATGGATGACGTGCAGGGCGTTGAGCAGCTGACGCTTGTACTCGTGAATCCTCTTGACCTGGACGTCGAACATGGTCTCGGGGCTCACCAGTACGCCGGTGCTGATGCCAATATAGTCGGCCAGCTTGAACTTGTTGTTGAGCTTGATCTGCCGGAAACGGTCCTGGAAATCCTCGTCGGTTGCGAGGGGTTCAAGCTCACGGAGTCGGTCGAGATCAACCTCCCAGCCGGAGCCGATCTTGTCGTTTATCAACTGGGCCAGTTCCGGATTGGACTTGAGCAGCCAGCGTCGCGGCGTGATACCGTTGGTCTTGGAATTGAGCTTTTCCGGGTAGAATTTATGAAAATCTTTGAAGACCCGGTCCTTGAGCAGTTGGGTGTGGAGTGCCGCAACGCCGTTCACCGAGTGGGATCCAACGATGGCCAGGTAAGCCATGCGCACTTTCTTGGGATAGCCCTCCTCGATGATCGACATCCTGCCCAGTCGGTCGATGTCGCCGGGATATTTCTGGGCGACCTGATCCAGAAAACGCTGGTTGATCTCGTAAATGATCTGCAGATGCCGGGGCAGCACTTTGCCGATCAACTCCACAGACCAGCGCTCGAGTGCTTCAGGCATCAGGGTGTGGTTGGTGTAGGCGAAGGTCCTGGTGCAGATGTCCCAGGCTTTCTCCCAGTTCAGCCCTTCGATGTCGAGCAGAAGCCTCATCAGTTCGGGAATGGCAATCGCCGGATGGGTGTCGTTGAGCTGCACCGCCACCCGATCAGGAAAATCATCGAAGGTATCGTTGTTCTTCTTGTAGCGGCGCATGATGTCCTGAAAAGTGGCCGCCACGAAGAAATATTGCTGCCGCAGTCGCAGTTCCTGCCCTGCGTAGTTGTGGTCAGGAGGATAGAGCACCTTGGAAATGGTTTCCGAGCTGACCTTCTGCTGCACCGCACCGATGTAATCCCCCTCACCGAAATGAGTGAGATCCAGCTCTCTTGCGGCCCGGGCCGCCCAGAGCCGCATGTTGATCACATGGTCATTCATGTAGCCGGGCACCAGAATATCGCAGGGCATGGCCATCACATCCTGGGTATCGATCCACTTGGACCGATAACGCCCCTTATCGTCCTGGTAGGTGCTCACCTTGCCGTAAAACTGGACGTTGAATACCGGCAGGCGACGCTCGAATTCCCAGGGGGTGCCATACCGCAACCAGTTGTCAGGACGCTCGACCTGGTAGCCGTTGATCAGTTGCTGATTGAAGAGACCGTACTCGTAACGGATGCCGTAGCCGTAGGCGGGAATCTTCAGGGTTGCAATGGAGTCCATGAAGCAGGCAGCCAGCCTTCCAAGACCGCCGTTGCCGAGGGCGGCATCTTCTTCCTGCTCGCGGATCTCCTCCATGGAAAAGCCCAGTTCTTCAACCGCCTGCTTGACTTCTTCATAAAGCCCCAGATTGATCACCGAGTTGCCCAGCGAGCGGCCGATCAAAAACTCCAGCGACAGGTAGTAGACCCGCTTTTTCTTTTTGGCGTAAAAGGTCTTCTGGGTTTTTATCCATTTCTCCACCATGATGTCGCGCAAGGCGTAGGCCAGTGCCTCATAGATGTCGGAGGCGCCCGAACGTTCGGGGTCACGGCCTTGAAAGCTCATCAGGTGATGGACGATACTGTCCCGGATGGATTGGACTGTTTCGGGGAAATAATTTTTCTTGCCTTCACTGTCCAATGCTTCGGATAAGAGATCAGGGGTTGGCCGGCTCATCTGCGTTCCTCCCAGCTGCTGGTGTATACCATCCAGTATTTGTGAGCGTTGATTCGCGTACGTTTATTTAAGTGCTTTGATCAGAAGGGCTCAACGAGTTAACAATAGGTCTTGTCTGCCGTTCCTGCCAAAAAATCGTCGGTTTTGCAATTAATGCTGTGATTCAGTGCAGATGCATTTAGCGGATCGAGAATCCAATCTGCGTTGCACCCCGGAAAAATATATTACAATGTCGTATACACATTCCGCTTTTTATGTCTATTATAAGGTGATGTCGCTCGGTTCCCGGATCGACGGTTTAAAAATTTCACTAATGCAGCGCGTTTCAGAGTGTACACATGGAAAAAAATCAGTCAACCGTATCAAAACAAACCTTATACCTCAGCGTGCTGGTGGTCTTCATCGCCGGCTTCATCTGCGGTGTGGTTTTCACCATCATGAAATCGGACGGTCCTGCGACCGTTGCCACCAACTCTGTTCAACAACCTGACCAATCTCAACAGGAAGCCCAAGCCATACTAAATCTCGAAGCCGAGGTGACAGCTAATCCTGACAACTACAATGCCTGGACTCAGCTCGGCCACCTCTATTTCGATTCAAATCAGGTGCAAAAGGCCATTGGTGCCTACACCAAATCACTGGAGCTCCATTCTGGAAATGCTAATCTCTGGACCGACCTGGGTGTCATGTACCGCCGCTCCGGAGAACCACAAAAAGCCATAGAAACCTTTGATAAAGCCATGTCGATGGACAGCAGTCATGCCCCGTCACGTTTCAACAAGGGCATCGTCCTGCATTTCGATCTGGGCAGAACAGAGGAGGCAATCAAGTCCTGGCAGTCGGTGCTGGCCATCAGCCCCGATTACCGGACTGCCAATGGCATGCCGCTCACGGACCTGATCGCCCAGGTCCAGGCGCAGACGTCTGAAAGCAGCAACTAATACACACATCTACCAGATAAGGAGTGAACCATGAAATTCGAAACAATCGCCCTGCACGGCGGTCAGACCATAGATCAGGACACGCTGTCGCGGGCGGTTCCGGTATACCGCACCAGCTCGTACGTCTTCAAGAGCACCGAACACGCGGCAAATCTCTTTGCCTTGAAAGAGCTGGGCAACATATATACCCGCATCGGTAATCCCACCCAGGATATCCTCGAGCAGCGGGTTGCTCAGCTTGAGGGCGGCGCAGCCGCCCTGGCACTGGCCTCGGGAACTTCGGCAATTTTCTACACGATTATCAATATCTGCTCGCAAGGCGACGAAATCATCTCGGCCAATAATCTCTACGGCGGCACTTACATTCAGTTCGATTCGATTCTTCCGCAGCTGGGCATCAAGGTCAAATTTGTCGATCCCGAGGATCCGCAAAGCTTTGCCGAAGCGATCAACGAGAAAACCCGGGCCATTTTCATCGAAACCGTCGGCAACCCGACACTTCATGTGGCGGACTTCGACGCCATCGCCAAAATTGCCCAGGAGCACAACCTGCCCCTGGTGGTCGATTCTACTTTCACCACCCCGTATCTTTTCAAGCCGATCGAGCATGGCGCCGATGTGGTGATCCACTCGCTGACCAAATGGATGGGAGGGCACGGCACCGGGATAGGCGGTATCGTCGTCGATGCCGGCAAGTTCGACTGGACCGATCCGAAGTTCAAGATTTACAACGAACCGGACGACTCGTACCACGGACTGCGATACGCCCATGATCTGGGTGACTTCAACCCGGTTGCCTTCGCCCTGCGGATGAGGCTTGTCCCCCTGCGCAACCTCGGAGCCGCGATCAGTCCCGACAACTGCTGGATCTTCCTGCAGGGCATCGAGACGCTTGGCCTGCGTATGGAGCGGCATTGCAGCAACGCCCAGGCGGTGGCCGAATTTCTGAACAGCCATAATGGTGTGGACTGGGTCTATTATCCAGGACTCCCCGGAGCACCGGGACATGATCACGCCGTCACTTACCTGAAAAAAGGTTTTGGCGGTATGGTGGCATTCGGCATCAAAGGAGGCCACGAGGCGGGGCGGAAATTCATCGAGGAACTGCAACTCGTTTCCCACCTGGCCAATGTCGGCGACGCCAAAACCCTGGCCATACACCCGGCCTCAACCACTCATTCCCAGCTCTCTGCAGAGCAGCTTGCGGAATCCGGAATCACCGATACAATGGTTCGGCTCTCCATAGGAATCGAACATATCGACGATATCACCGCGGACATCGAGCAGGCCCTGCAGAAAGCCGCATCCTGATTCACCAGGAGGCGATGGTGAGCACAGAGGAGACATATCTCGAGGTCGGTTCGGCCGGTGTGGTAGAGAAACAGTTCTTTACCTACGCCGAACCGCCCCATGAGATGATCCTGGAAAGCGGCGCCAGCCTGGGTCCCATCACTATTGCCTACGAAACCTGGGGCAAACTTTCGGCCAAGAGGGACAATGCGGTGCTGGTGGCCCATGCCTTTTCGGGCGATTCCCATGCCGCCGGTTACTACCCCGATGATCCAAACGACGCCAAGCCAGGCTGGTGGGACAGCATGGTCGGCCCCGGCAAAGGGCTCGACACCGACAAATATTTCGTCATCTGTGCCAATATCCTGGGAGGCTGCATGGGAACCACCGGTCCCTCGTCGATCAACCCGGAAACCGGTGCGCCGTACGGCCTCGATTTTCCGATGATGACCGTCGGCGACATTATCGAATCCCAGAAAATTCTGCTCGACTACCTGGGAATCTCATCGCTGCACACGGTAATCGGCGGCTCGGTCGGCGGTATGCAGGTGCTGGAATGGTGTGTGCGTTACCCGGAGATGGTTCGCTCCGCTATCCCCATTGCCACGACCATGCGTCATTCAGCCCTGGCCATCGCCTTTAACGAAGTGGCCCGGCAGGCCATCATGGTTGATCCCAAATGGAACCGGGGCAATTACTACGACTCGGAACGACCCGATCTGGGTCTTTCGGTGGCCCGCATGATCGGCCACGTAACGTATCTGTCCGACGAAGCCATGCGCCGGAAATTCGGTCGCAAACTGCAGAACAAGGCGAATTTTTCCTACGGGTTTGACGTTGACTTCATGGTCGAAAGCTATCTACGCTACCAGGGCTCCCAGTTTGTCAAACGTTTCGACGCCAATTCGGTACTCTACATCACCAAGGCAGCCGACTATTTCGACCTGGTGAACAGGGAACCGCCGGCCAAGTCGATCCAGGATATACGCGGGAAGCCAATCAAATTTCTGGTGATCAGCTACACGTCCGACTGGCTCTATCCGACCTACCAGGCCAAAGAACTCATCCAGGCCCTGAAGCGGGCTGATCTCGACGTCAGCTTCTGCGAAATCGAGGCAGACTGCGGTCACGATGCCTTCCTGATTCCTGACAAGCGGCTGGGAACCCTGATCGGAGGATTTTTAGATGGTGTTCCCAGAAACTGA
>CBFCWR010000191.1:0-6424 GCA_965601575.1 uncultured Desulfofustis sp.
TGATAATTAGCGCAGGCTCAAGTCAGCAATGTGCTGCTTTCTCCACTCGGACGGGTCTTCCAGCGTCGATGCATCCAGAACCACTGCTCGGGATAGAGACGGATGTAGTGCTCCAGTCGTGCGGTGCAGCGCTGGGTGATATCCCGGATGTTCTCTTCAGTTGCGCCCGCATGGTAATCGATCTCCACAGGCTCGAAGATTACCTTTATGGTGCCATCGGGCTGGCGGATCGAGGCAAAGAAGATTATCGACGCTCCAGTCTTGTGGGCAATGAGCGCAGGGCCTCTCACCGTCGAGCAGGGCCGTCCGAAAAAGTCGACGAAGGCACCCCATCTTTTTTGATTTTGATCGATCAGCATGCCCACCGCGCCGTTCTCCCGTAACATTCTGATAACCGCCTTGGTCGAAGATCTCTTGGGAATCATTTTCCCGCCGGTTGCTTCACGATGTTCATTGATCCTTTTGTCGATGTATTTGTTGGATATCTTTGCCACCACCACGCCAAAACGGTAGCCATTTGCGGGTAAGGAACTGCTGGAATATTCCCAGTTGCCGAAATGGCCGCCGACAATGATGACCCCGCGTTTTCTGTCCAGGGCCTGGACCAGAACCTCTTCATCGGCCAGGTCGACGATCGACCGAATCTCGTCCGGGGACAGGGTCGGCAATCGCAGGTGCTCGAGTACGTTCATACCAAGGTTCTGGTAGGAACCTCTGGCGATTTTCTTGATCTCTTCAGGAGTCTTCTGGGGAAAGGCCTGCTCGAGATGATCAAGGACAACGGCCTTCCGTACCGGGACGCAATAATAGATAAAATCACCAACCAGACGTCCCAATCGTAGTATGGTCGGCCTTGACAGGCCGCGGATCAAAAAACCGATGCCCATTAAAAGCTGATACTCCATGTACTGGCGCACCTGTTTCAGCGCTTGAAGAATTGACGATCGTGATCCCGAAACGGTCTGCAACAGAGGAGCATCAGCGGGCTTTTGCTGATTTGACTGAGTGGCCAATGGTCGTTTCCTCACCTATTGCTCACCTTCCATTGATTGCATCGATACTGCTCTATTGAAAATGACATTCTATTGTACTTACCTCATATGTGCCAGCGCATACCATTCATCTCTACACAAGCTCTATGGTTAACCGGTGGATCACACGCCTCTTACCCCAGATCACTCCGAAGCATCTTTTTTCCATTCAATTTCAGGCGGTTCCTGCCATCAGTGAAGACAGCCAATCAATCGATTAGCCTGCTCAACACTTTCTGCTATGAGATGGATATAAACCCCTCTGGAGGGTAACTCATCTCTTATGCATTCAAGCTCATGTTCATCCAGGTCGCCCCAGATTATGAGGTTCTTCTTTTCAACCACTTTTTGGAACAACTCCATTGTTTCAGGAATTGTCGGTCCGCCAATATCTTTGTTAATTTCGATTACTTTGAGCGCTTCCATCTCGAGCAATTCGTCGACGATAAAAAATGACGAGGGGTGCAGGTGAATGGCCGTGTAATCGTAATCCTGGCATATATATTCGCCGCAGGGCCGCAACATCTGCTTGAAAAGTTTTGGCGACAACAAGGCGGACAGATCTTCTTGATACCAGATGCATTTCCCCGGAGCCCAGACATTGTAGAAGCCAAGAGAACGGCCGCCATGAAAATCATTGCAGAGATCTTCCTGTGCCTTGATCACCTTCATGAAACACTCGGTGAGATTATGCAGCGCTTCGCTGGATTTTTGGGGATGCTGCATCAGCGCAAACACCATTTCCTGCTGCCCCAACAGGGAGCCCAACATGTCTGAGGGGCCTCTCATGATGGGCATACCAACAGGGAACCTGTCATTGGACAAGTCGACGAGGTGTCTGGTAAATTCCAGATACTTCTCCAGCCACTCGTTCTCCAGGCTTAATTCGATCGGTTCAAAAGTCTCGATGGTTATTCCTGTCGGTTTGGAAACAAAGCTGGCTTCCATGGCCTGGATATCGCACCCGAGCATTGCTTCCATCCAGGGAATTCCGGTGTAAGGGGTCCCGACCCAAAACCCATCCTGCTCAACCCGCAAGGATTCCTCATACATGCGCTCATAGTCGGACATGAAAGCTTGTACGTCAAGCATCTCCGGAGTGACCAGCTTCCCCGGCTCAAGCAGGCTCTGCGCGCTGCGATAATGCCGGCTGAAGAAAAAGTCCTCGGCAATGGTTACCGAAACGAGCGGTCTCTCTGTATCCTCCCTGTTCCAGTATTTCCTGTGCTGTTCGATCTTATGATCTATGGAGTTGGTCATTCTGTCCCCTCTCGATTAAGCTGATTACACATTGAGTCATAAAGCCTACTACTCAGCACTATACTTCGCCACCGCCTCCATATTCAAGCTCAGGCCCAAACCGGGGCTGTCGGGAATGGGCAGCATGCCCTCTTCATCAAGTGCCCAGGCTTCGTCGGCAATTTCATCCACATAGGGGGAGCCGGTGAGATATTCAACCAGATCAGTGGCAGCAAACGCAGAGGCCAGTTGCAGATCAGCTGCCAGTCCAACAGCGGTATTCCAGCCATGGGGAATAAAGCGAATCCCATTTTCCTCGGCCATCCAGGCAATGCGGCGTTCTTCGCTGATACCGCCCACCTTGGTGACATCGGGCTGGACAATATCGAACGCACCGGCCTGCAGCCAGGGGAGAAATGATTGGCGGCGAGTGAACACCTCTCCGCCTGATATCGGTACTGGAGCGTTCTGTCTCAAGAGGATATAGTCCTGCAAAGCATCGGCTTTCAAAGGTTCTTCAAACCAGGCCACATCATATTCTGCCAGCATCCGGGCTGTTCGCAATGCCCATTTATAGCCATTGTCCCAGAACGCATCGCTGCCACCGGCATCGACCATCAAAAGAAGTTCTGGTCCAATCGCCTCCCGGGCAGTTCGGACAATGTCCTCGTCCAGTGCATGGCTATGACGCCCGAACGGCCCCCAGCCAATCTTGAATGCCCTGAAGCCTTGCTCTTTCAAATTCTGGAGGTTTTCGGCCAATAAGGCTGGAGCCTCCATGAGTACCGAGGCATAGGCTCTGACCCGGTCCCGGTAGCGGCCACCCAGCAGGCGGCCGATCGGTTGACCCGTTGCTTTTCCTAATATATCCCACAGGGCGATATCGATACCGCTGATCGTATGTGTGATCGACCCGCCCCTGCCAAGCCAGAACATGTGCTGATGCAATTTTTCACTGACCCGCTCGGGTTCCAGCGCATTCTCGCCCAGATAGAGCGGTTCCAGCTGGGCTAATGAGCTTTTGACGAGATCGACATTGGTGAATACACTGCCCAAACCGGTCACCCCTTCATCGGTGGTAACGAAAATCAGCGTGTGCACGCAGTCGTCCCGTTCCAATTCGTCGCTCCAGCCGCCCTCTGGTGTCGCTCCCCGCAAACCGATAGGTCGAATTTCCCGAATTTTCACGCTTTCCTCCCTAGAAGTCGTCGCCAATTGAAATAGGAAAAATTATCGAATCTACCCTCCTGAATCGAGGCCATAACCCAATTGGAACTACCACTCAAAGACTTCAAAGCAGCGCCGTTGCCTGCTCCCCAATTCCCGGTCACTGCCTGATTTTCTTAACATGCAAAACTGATCTCAGCAGATCGGCCGGAGACGCCTGCGCGTCTTGAATACCTGAACATAATAACAGCAGCTTGGCAATCAGCGCAATTGACGGTTGCTATTCATAAGATGGCTATCCTGATTACCTGCGATTTTTCCTCCACAATATCATTTTCAAAATTGATCGAACTTGGGTAGTCTGCACGCTCACACATATTGGAGAACTCATGACAAAAAGAATATTTCTGCACGGCCTCGACTCGTCAGGCAGAGGCACCAAGGGAACCTACTTCTCCACCCGCTACCCCGATATGCTGCGCCCCGATTTTGACGGCACCCTTCAGCAGAGAATGACGCAACTCTACAGGCTCTTAGGAGAAGACGATAGATTCATCGCCGTGGGTTCAAGTTTCGGCGGACTGATGGGCACCCTTCTGGCCGTGGAACAACCAGATAGAGTACAACGTCTGATCCTGCTGGCCCCGGCCCTGAATTTTCATGAATTCCAGGTACCGGATCGAAAAATCGAGACCGAAACCGTGCTCGTCATCGGCAAGGACGACGTGGTAACTCCTCCAAATATTGTCGTACCCGCCGCTGAAGCTACTTTTGCTCACCTGCAGGCCAGCATTGTCGACGATGATCACCTGCTCCACCGCACCTATATGAGCCTGGAGTGGGAGTCTCTTCTCAGGCTGGAATAAGGAGATGTATCAGCTTGTTCTGTATTTATCACTCCGCCAAAGCATCCGAAGCCTACTTCCTTGGAGGGCAGCAGGATAACCTCCAGGGGTACCGGAGTTTATTGACACTGAGCGTGACAGGGACGGTACAAGGGCTTATGGACGGTAAAATAGCGCTCGATCCATCGGGCGATATTTCAAAAAAGTGCGGCGCATCAACACTTGAAGCAAAACCTGCAAGTCCGCCGATTCTGATGCTGAAACTATGGGATGACGGTCCTCCGCTGTTGAAGTTCACTCTATCATCCAGATGAGATAATCTACCCGCCGAGCAGATCTCAAATTATTCGCTGACGGTGTGAACTCATGTCGCCAGTTTTGTGTTTATTGTCTGTCTGAACAATAGCTGTCTAGCTCACACGCATGAAATAGACAATTTCTACTCAAGGGACTCACCCATGGATCCAGCTCCGATCAAACCAGAAGTTAGTTTTGAAGACTTCGATAAACTCGACATCCGGGTCGGTACCATTATTGAGGTCGCTGAAGTCCAACGTTCAAACAAGCTGATGAAGCTGACCGTCGATT
This sequence comes from uncultured Desulfofustis sp., assembly GCA_965601575.1. Lineage (GTDB taxonomy): Bacteria > Desulfobacterota > Desulfobulbia > Desulfobulbales > Desulfocapsaceae > JABDQA01. Next base: position 4,871 of record CBFCWR010000191.1, read on the forward strand.
TCGGCGATCACCACCGCACGATTCTGGCCGGAATAAAACAGGAACGAGAAAACCCTGCGGAAATAGAGGGTGCCCAGGCGCTTTTTGTGGTGAATCTGCCGGATAAAAAAATGGCAGGCGAGCTCAGCCAGGGAATGCTGTTTGACATCGGTTATGCCGATGGCATCACTCCTTGTCTCGCCACTCCGGAGACGCCGGTTCCCAATGGAACAAGAGCCGGTTGACGTCGAAGCAGAACTCTCCGGCATCCGGAAGGATCAGGTCAAAAGCATGGAATCGTTGGCCAATTCCTCGCCTTGAACCTTGTAGAACTGCTGGAGAAGATCATTCACGCTGAGGCTATGTTTTTCTTTACCGCTCACATCGAGGATAATCCTGCCCTGGTGCAGCATGATCAGACGGTTACCGAAGTCGATGGCATGCTTCATGTTATGGGTGATCATCAGGGTGGTTAAATTCTGTTCGGCAACGATTTCCCGGGTCAGCGACAGAATCTGCCCCGCGGTTTTGGGATCGAGCGCAGCGATGTGCTCATCGAGCAGGAGCACCTCCGGCCTGACCAGGGTAGCCATCAGCATGGTCAGGGCCTGGCGCTGGCCGCCGGAGAGCAGCCCAACCCCATCCTGGAGTCGCTCCTCGAGTCCCAGCCCGATTTTGGCCAGTTCCCTGGCGAACAGTTCCCTATCGCCGGCCCGAACCCCCGGTCCCAGTCCCCGTCTCTTGCCGCGGCGCAATGCCAGGGCCATGTTCTGCTCGATTGTTGCTGAGGGACAGGTCCCCAGCAGCGGGTCCTGGAAGACCCGGGCAATCAATTTTGCCCGTTTATATTCAGGCCATTTGGTGACATTGAAATCATCAATGGTGATCGTACCGGAATCGAGCATGAAGGAGCCGGCCAGGGCATTGAGCAGGGTTGATTTACCGGCGCCGTTGGAGCCGATCACCGTAATGAAATCGCCGTTGGTCACCTGCAGATCGATATCGTTCAGCGCCAGTACCTCGTTGACGCTGCCGCGGTGAAAATATTTGGTGCAGTGCTCGACGGTGATCATTGGGCCAACAGTTTCTTTTTGACATTCGGCGCGATCAAGGCGCCAATAACCAGCAGGGCGGTAATCAGGTTCAGGTCGCTCGGGCTGAAGCTAAAGCCGCCAAGGTCGAGGCCGAGTGCCAGGGCAATGGCCAAACGGTACACCACCGAGCCCAGCAGCGCGGCAACTATGGCCCGGGCGATCGACCTCGATCCGAACACGGTCTCCCCGACGATTACGGAAGCAAGTCCGGCTATTATCGTACCGATGCCCATGCCCACATCGGCCGCCCCCTGATTCTGGGCGATCAATGCCCCGCTCAGGGCGACCAGACCGTTGGAGAGCCCCACCCCGACAATGATAATGAAGTGGGTGTTGACCCCCTGGCTGATGATCATCTGGGCATTGTCTCCGGTCGCCAGGATTGCCTGCCCGAATTCGGTTTTCAGAAACCAGATTACTCCTGCCATGACCACCAGGCTGAACAGGCCGAAGACTGCCAGGCTGGCAAGATGGGGGGGCA
>CBFCWR010000192.1:0-6419 GCA_965601575.1 uncultured Desulfofustis sp.
GATCTGATCGTACCCCGCTGTCATGACTGTATCGGTTTTTTCCTTGGCTCTCCACAGGCGTACCTGGATGACTTTTACTCAAGGCCCGGCAGCTATTATCTGACCCCCGGGTGGATCGCCGAAAAAAAGGATCCGTTGAGCATCATCGAAGAAGATTACCTGCCGCGTTATGGCAGAGAAAAGGCCGAGTGGGCCAAGAAAGAGGAACTCAAACACTACACCCATATGGTAATGGTGGATACCGGCGTTGAAGATATCGAGCCGATGCGGCGTATTGCCATGAAAAATGCCGACTATTTCGGCATGGAGTATCTGGAGATCAAGGCCAAAAGCAAACAGTTTTTCAAAAAGCTGGTATCCGGTCCTTATCCTGCAGAGGAGTTTTTTCTGGTTCGTCCGGGTGAAGCGATCAGCCAGGAGATGTTTTTTGACTGAGCAGAGCAGAACAAATCAAGGAAAAGTTCCTGAACTGAAGATTACCTTCCAGCCCCTGGGCATAACCTGTTCGGTCCCCAAGGGCCAGACCATAATGGCAGGTGCGGCTTTGCGTTCCATCGATCTGCGTTCGGACTGCGGCGGCACGGGTAAATGCGGCAAATGCGCGGTTGAGGTGACGCCGCCGGAACATCTCTCGGCTGTCACCGACAGCGAGTTCCGACTGCTCACTGCTGATTTTCTGGGATGCGGTGGCCGTCTTGCCTGTCAGGCGAAGGTAGAAGGTCCGCTCACCGTATCGATTGCTGATTCAGATCTAAATCCGGCAGAGGTGCGAGGTAAAAATCTTGACGGAATGACCATCAGCGACACTGAATCGCTACGGCCGCAGGTGGACCCGGGCAACGATCCGCTTGGTCTGGCCATCGATATCGGTACGACGACCCTGGCTCTTTATCTCTGCAATCTGCATTCGGGCCAGGTGGTGCACACGGCGGCGGAGGCCAATCCACAGCGCCGCTGGGGTGAAGACGTGATCAGCCGCATAGCCCATGCCAACGACCAGCGGAATGGCCTGGAAGATTTGCGGGCAGCCATCGTCACGGCAGTGAACCGACTGATTGAACAGAGCCTTGAACATACAGGGCTGGCCAGAAAAGAGATCGGCAAAGTATCGGTGGTGGGCAACACCGCCATGCAGCATATCTTTGCCGGTCTGCACCCCGGAGTACTGGGCGTCGCCCCCTACATGCCCGAATCCTGCACCGCCCGCGTGTTCGGGGCCATCGATCTGGGACTGGCCCTGGAGGAGGGGTGCGAGGTCTATTTGTTTCCGGTTATTTCCGGTTTTGTCGGGGGAGACACGGTGGGCGCCATACTCAGCGATAAGCCCTATCTCCGTGATGAGATGACCCTGCTGATCGATATCGGCACCAACGGCGAGGTCGTGCTGGGAAACAAAGAGAAACTCTGGGTAACCAGCTGCGCCACCGGACCTGCCTTAGAGGGGGCTCATATCAGTTGTGGCATGAGGGCTTCAACAGGTGCCATCGACAAGGTGTCCATCGATCCTCTGAGTTACCGGGTGGACTACGAGATGATAGGCGATGATGGTGCAGCGGTCCCGCGGGGGCTCTGCGGCTCCGGTATCGTCGATGCGGTGGCAGAGATGCTCCGGGCCGGCCTGATCCTGCCCAGCGGGCGTCTCCGCGAGGGGTTGCCGGGTGTTATTGCCGGCCAGGACGGGATCGGTCGCGGATTCGTCATTGCCGATTCATCCCGGCACAAACCAATAGTACTTTCCCTGGCCGATGTTCGCCAGGTGCAGCTGGCCAAATCGGCGCTCTGCACGGGCATTACCTTGTTGATGAAGCAAGCGGGAATCGACAGATTCGACCGGTTGGTGCTCACCGGTGCCTTCGGGGCCCGTTTCAACTGGTGCAACGGGGTGGCGATCGGAATGCTTCCTGAGATGTCCCGGGAAGCTGAGGTTGTGTTGGTTGAAAATGGTGCGGGACAGGGGGCGGTTATGGCCCTGCTTAATGAGACCCTCAGAGAACAGGCCCGGATGGTATCCGAAAATGCTCAGCTGCTGGAACTGGCAGGAAGTCCCGAATTTGCCCAACAATTTACTGACAATACCGCGTTTCCCGGAAACATGAGTAAACCAGCCTGAGGGAACGGATAGTTCTCTGCCAGTGATTACTGGTAGATGGTCCACCCCCCGATCCGGTAGGTTTTGTGCTCCCGCCGCTTTCTGTCGATATAGGCCTCTCTTTGCTGGAACTCCTGCCGTTGCGTTTCCAGTTCCTTCACGCAGGAAACGGCAGCGCGGTAATCCTTGGAGTAAACCTGGATGAATTGCTTGCGGCAGGTTTCTTTGAATTCCGGGGTCCAATTCTGAGTGTCCCAGACATCCCTGGCGACCGCCTGCTGCTGGGCGCAGGCTTTGTCCTGGTTGCAGATACCCATGTGCACGCGCCAGTCGCTTGCTGAGCCGCTGCCCGGCATCGCCACAAGAAATAAAGTGCAGATAAAAAGTCTAAATATCATTATAAGCTCCTACGACCCGGCGTAACCTTGAGATTTAACTTCGACTCAATTCGCCACGTCGGTGCGTTCATCCTCTTTTTGAACACCTTCCATGAGCAGCATCATGAATTCGCCGATCTCCGCCGCCTTCTGGTCGGCAGCTGACAGGCCGGGAATGAAGCGATAGGAACCGTTGTCCTCGCCAAGAATCGTAAAAATAGCCTCTTTACCGCTGCTGTTAAGGTAGGAGGCGTTAACGATTCCCCCTTCACGGAAAGAAACCGAAGCGTCGCCCCTGTCGAGGTTGAGTTTCAGTACACCGGTCTTCTGGTGAAGGTGAAAAACCTGGAAAAGCTCGGCTGGGGTTATGTCTTCGAGGCTGCCGCTCATGGTTGCCTTGGTGTCGATGAGTTTGACCGCGTTGAGAAGCTCCAGACGGATAGCCAGCAGTTTAGCGATATAGATCAGCACGGTTGCCGAACTGCTGAGCAGGTGGCCAAATTCCTGGGCGGTGACATCGACCACCAAGCTGTCTTCCAAGGCACGTATATTCCAGAGGGTACGCACCGCACCGAGACAACTCATCTCACCTATTATTTCGCCCGCATTGAGAATGGTAACCACTTCCTTGTTGCGTTCCAGGGCAAATCGTCCCGAAAGAATCAGGTAAAGTTTCAGACTCGGCCTGTTTTGTTTTACCAGCACAGTCTGCGCCGGTACGGCCTGGGGTTCGAAATTATCCAGGATATTGTCAATTTTATCGGTTTTCAGTGCCTCGAGGAAAGGGCAGTCGATCGGGCGGCCGTTGAGTTCTTCCATAACCTGAAGCAGTCGGGGAACCGCTCTTTCCGCTTCCGCATCAGGGGCATCGTTTTTGTAACGTTCGGTGAATTTGATCAGTCCGGTACAGCCGCTGCAGCTGAAGGTTTCGGCACTTTTGAGGTTGTTCCATTCCGGGTCGCTCTGCATCTTCACCAGCAGATTCATGAAATCCCGGGCAAGTACCAGGCAGACCTCCTTTCCCTCGGCACAGGAGCAGGATTTCATGGTCAGCGACATGGAGTCCCCCTTGACGTAAAGGGGGCAGTTGATCGACTCGGTAACTTCGTAAACGGTCTTCTTAATGCTCATAAAATCAATGGCCGACCGTCCCTACGGCGGGGAACGGTCCATAAAAGTTCAGAGTTAACAATAAAGGATTACATATATTTACCGCGGTGGTCAAGGACAACGGACAACTATTGCCCGATCGGTATAACAAAGCCAGCAAAAGGGTGCGTAAAACGATTGCGAGAACGGGCCGAAACAGCTAGTTTATGAAGAGATCAATTTCGCGATCGACAACGGTGGAGGGTTCCTCCTCTGCCTGTCTTAGGGAGTCAATAATTATACGAGGAGGTCCGCCATGGGACTCGGGTATGCCGGCAAGATCTTGAGGGTCGATCTCACGACCAGAGAACTGAGCGTTGATACACCGTCTGAAGAGTTTTACCGGACCTACATGGGCGGCAGTGCCCTGAATCTCTATTACCTGTTGAAGGAAATGGATGCCACTGTCGATCCGCTGTCTCCGGAGAACATTCTGGCTTTCAGCGTCGGGACCCTGACCGGGGCCCGGGTTTCTGGACAGAGCCGGCTGACCATCACCGCAAAATCGCCGCTTACCGGTGCCATCGGCGATTCCCAGAGCGGCGGCTTTTTCCCCGCCAAGCTGAAATTTGCCGGCTTTGATGCGATCATTGTCAAAGGGTGTGCCACATCGCCCCTCTATCTTTTCATCGATGAAGGCAAGGCCGAACTTCGGGAGGCCGGCCATCTCTGGGGAAAAACAACGGAGGCGGTGGAAGTGCTCATCAAAGAGGAGCTTGACGACCAGGAAAACCTCGAGATTCTGCAGATCGGGCCGGCCGGGGAGGTCGGCGTCAGATACGCCAGTGTTCTGAGTATGTGCTGCCGGGCCAACGGTCGCACGGGCATGGGAGCGGTGATGGGCAGCAAGAATTTCAAAGCCATCGTCGTCCGAGGCTTCGAAGAACCGGAGATAGCCGACCGGACCCTGCTCAAGGAAGTAATTCGTACTGGGGCGGAACTGTTCAAGAACCCGGCCAACAGCGGCTTCGGCAAATACGGGACGGCGATCACCGTGGGCATCAACAACGGTATCGGGGGGCTGCCGACCAACAATTGGCAGAGCGGCAGCTTTGACGATTATGAGGCCATCGACGGTCCCACCCTCTATGATGAAGCACTGATGGGTGCTGACGATGGGAGGCAGGAGAGCCAGGGGCGCGACACCTGCTTCAGCTGCATCGTTCGCTGTAAGCGGGTGGTGGATATCAAGGATGGCCCCTATCAGGTTGATCCCGTATTCGGCGGACCCGAATATGAAACCCTTTCCACCCTCGGCTCCTATTGCGGGGTCGCCAACCTTGCCGCAGTCTGCAAGGCAAATGAGCTCTGCAACAAATACGGACTCGACACGATATCCTGCGGCGCCACCATTTCCTGGGCCATGGAGACTTTTGAGGCTGGTCAGTTGACCCCGGAACAGACGGGTGGTCTGGAGATCCGCTTCGGCGACGGCGACATGGTCGTCACACTGGTTGACATGATCGCCGCCCGGGAAGGATTCGGCGATATCCTGGCGGAGGGCTCGGCTCGGGCTGTCGAGAAACTAGGGGTCGGGCAGGAGTTTCTGATCACCAGCAAAAAACAGGAGGCGCCGGCCCACATGCCCCAGGTCAAGAGGGGGCTGGCCCTGCTTTATGCCATGAACCCTTTTGGGGCTGACCACATGGGCTGCGATCACGATTACTCATACACCGAACAGACCTATCCAACCTTCCAGGAGCGGCTCAGCTACCTCGGCCTGACCGACCCCCAGCACGCCTATAGTCTGCAGCCGGCTAAAGTAGAGTGGGTGCGCAGAACCCAATACTTGTTCAGCTTCATGGACAGCGCCAACCTCTGTCAGCTCTGTTGGGGTGCCTCCTGGACCCTGTATGGTCCCCAGGATATGGTCAAGTTGGTACAAGCGGTCACCGGTTGGGAGGTGAGCATCGATGAGCTTCTCGAAGTGGGTGAAAGGCGGTTGGTGATGATGCGAATGTTCAACCAGAGAGCAGGTTTCGATGCAAGAGATGATTCTCTGCCCGATAAGTTCTTCACCAAGCCATTGAAAGGCGGTGCTTCAGATCAGGTGGCGGTCGATAAAGATGAGTTCGACAACGCCATGGTCGAATATTATCGACAGTCCGGATGGGATGAGCGCAGCGGCCATCCGAATTCGGAGACCATTGCCCGGCTCGGAATCGATTCTTTATAAAGAGGCATGCGGCACCGCAAGACCAGATGTTATAAACCAGGATTTCAGCAATGCTGAATACGCCCTCGATTATTTCAGGTTTCACCGATGAGGTGTCAGACGATCTGGACGTGCAGATCAGGGCACTCAAGGAACTGGGCTGGAACCATATCGATCTGCGCACCGTGGATGGCAAAAATGTCAGCACCCTCAGCGATGATGAATTTGCCCGTGTTCACCGTAAACTCGAAGAAAACGGTATTACCATCGCCTGTTTCGGCTCCACCGTTGCCAACTGGGGACGCGAGGTGAACAGTGATCTGGAGCGGGACCTGGAAGAGCTTCGCACCTCGATTCGGCACATGCAGACGGCAGGCGTCAAATATATCCGCATCATGAGCTACAAGGTGAGCGAGCCGGAACCGCTCGGTACCCCCATGGAAGAACAGGTGATCAGCAGCATCAGGAAAATAGCGGAGATAGCCGAGGACAGCGGTATCGTCTGTCTTCACGAAAACTGCCAGACCTGGGGCGGGCAGAGCCACGAGCATTGCCTGAGGCTGCTCGAGGCGGTCGACTCGCCGGCCCTGCGGCTGATTTACGACACCGGCAACCCGGTATCGATGAAGGACGTCAGCGGCAACGACCC
>CBFCWR010000193.1:0-6272 GCA_965601575.1 uncultured Desulfofustis sp.
TGTTGACATCCTCGCTCTGGGCCATCACGTGGTCGAGACCGCTGTAGCCGATGTCGTAGGCCCAGCCGTCGCCGCCGACGATCCAGTGCGATTTCTTGGTGAACAGGTCGTCGCACTTGGCAATTTCTTCCAGAAGCTCATTGCCTTTGGTGTCCTTGAGCAGTTCTTTGAGTTTGTCGCCGGTTTCCCGGGACCTCTCCGCATCATTCATCGCTCCGAGCCAGGCAGTCAATGCCTCTTTGTAATCGGCCGGTATATCACTTTCCAATGCCTGCTCGACCTTGGTAGCCAGGGCCTTTCTCCTGGTTCCATAGGCCAGTGCCATGCCATAGCCATACTCGGCCGCATCCTCGAACAGCGAGCTCGCCCAGCCGGGGCCATGACCGTCGGCATTGGCGCAGTAGGGCGAGGAAGGAGCAGAACCACCCCAGATCGAGCTGCAGCCGGTGGCATTGGCGATGGTCATGCGCTCACCGAAGAGCTGGGTCAGAACCTTCACATAGGGGGTCTCGCCGCACCCGGCGCAGGCGCCTGAGAACTCGAGCAGGGGCTGATAGAACTGGCTGCCCTTGATCGAGTCACGGTTCATGATGCCGCCCTTGTAAGGTATGGTCTGCGAGAATTCGTAGTTGGGTACTTCCCGCTCGGTCTGGGTAACCGTGGGCTTCATCTCGAGCGCCTTGTTTTTGGCCGGGCAGATGTCGACGCAGTTGCCGCAGCCCTGGCAGTCCAGCGCGTTCACCTGAATGCGGAACTGATAGCCTTTCAAGGCCTTGCCAACCGCCGGGACAGTCTCGAAGGTGTCCGGCGCGCCGCTGAGTTCGTCATCGGTGGCCAGGATCGGGATGATGGCCGAGTGCGGACAGATAAACGAACACTGGTTGCACTGAATACACTCGCCGGAGATCCACTCGGGCACGCTGACCGCCACGCCCCGTTTTTCATAACGGGCGGTCGAGGTCGGGAACACGCCGTCGGGCGGGAAGACGCTGACCGGCAGGTCATCGCCCTTGAGTGCCTGCACGGGGTACATGATCTGCTCGACATATTCGGTGGCTTCCGGCTTGGGCGGGATGCTTCCCGCAGCCTGTCCCCAGGATTCAGGAACGTCAATCTCGATCAGGTTGTCGAGAGTGTTGTCGACGGCACTGATATTCATCGCCACGATATGGTCGCCCTTCTTACCGAAGGTCTTCTGAATATCCTTCTTGAGCAGATCGATGGCTTCCTCGATGGGCAGGACATTGGCCAGCTTGAAGAAACAGGTCTGCATGATCATGTTGATGCGGCCGCCGAGTCCCACATCCTGAGCAATCTTGATCGCATCGACGGTGTAGAATTTGAGCTTCTTGTCATGGATTGTCTTTCTCAGATCGCCCGGCAGCTGCTCATCCATCTCTTCGGCCGACCATGGGCAGTTGAGCAGGAAGGAGCCGCCTTCCTTGATACCCTCGAGGATATCGTAAATATTTACATAAGTCGGATTGTGACAGGCGACAAAATCGGCCTCGTTGATCAGATACGTCGATTTAATCGGCACATCGCCAAAACGCAGATGGGAGATGGTGATACCGCCCGATTTTTTCGAATCATAGGCGAAATACCCCTGGGCGTATTTTTCGGTGTTGTCGCCAATGATTTTGATGGCGCTCTGATTGGCGCCCACGGTACCATCGGAGCCGAGGCCCCAGAACTTGGCCCTGATGTTGCCTTCCGGTTCAGCCTTGAAATCCTCAGCCACCGGCAGCGACATGTGGGTCACATCATCGTTGATGCCGACAGTAAAACGCTTCTTGGGTTCGCTGGCAGTCATGTTGTCATAAACCGCCTTGATCATGGACGGGGTGAATTCCTTGGAACTCAGACCGTAGCGACCGCCGTAAATTTTCGGGGGTGCCATGCCCTTATCGATGTAAGCGGCACAGACGTCAGTGTAAAGCGGCTCGCCAACAGAGCCCGGCTCCTTGGTTCTATCGAGAATGGTAACCGAAGAAGCGGATTCGGGCAGAGCGGTAAAAAAGGCATCGACATCAAACGGACGATAGAGGCGCACTTTGACCAGCCCCACTTTTTCGCCCTGGGCGTTCATGGCATTCACCGTCTCCTCGATGGCCTCGCACCCCGAGCCCATGGCGACGATCACCCGGTCCGCCTGGGGATCGCCAACATAGTCAAAAAGATTGTAGGTACGGCCGGTCAGCTTGGATACCTTTTCCATATACATGGCGACGATTCCCGGTGTTGCCGTGTAATACTTGTTGCATGCCTCGCGGCTCTGGAAATAGATGTCGGGATTCTGTGCGGTGCCCCTGGTGTCGGGCCGCTCGGGATTGATCGCCCGTTTTTTGAAGGCCCAGTACGCGTCCCAGTTGAACAGCGTGGCCATATCATCATAATCGATGACCTCTATCTTCTGGATCTCGTGTGAGGTTCTAAATCCATCGTAAAAATGCAGGAACGGCACCGAAGATTCGATGGTCGCCAGATGAGCGACCAGTGCCAGATCCATGACTTCCTGTACCGAGCTGGATACGATTTGGGCAAAACCGGTCTGCCGGGTGGCCATGACATCTGCCTGGTCCCCGAAAATCGACAGGGCATGGGCAGAGAGTGAACGTGCCGTGACGTGGAAAACCGATGGCAGGAGTTCACCGGCAATTTTATACATATTGGGTATTTTCAGCAGAAGCCCCTGCGAGGCGGTAAATGTGCAGGTAACCGCACCACCGACCAGGGAACCGTGCACGGCACCGGCGGCTCCTGCCTCGGACTGCATCTGCTTCACATTCAGGGTTTCCCCGAAAATGTTCTTTCTACCCGCGACCGCCCAGGCATCGGCGATTTCTCCCAACGGACTCGATGGGGTAATTGGGTAAATGGTTGCCACCTCACTCATGCCGTACGCCACGTGACATGCTGCGGTATTACCATCGATAGTCTGCATTTTACCGTTCATGAATTCACCTCAACTTGATTAGTTGTCTTCCATCACCTCGCTGCCCGACTGAGCCCGCGACCTAGTAACCATCCTGCCCCGGCTGCCAGACAAGAACCAGTGATACGCATCCAATTTTGATATCATCACGCAGCCCCATCGGTTTCAGTCCTAGTTGAGCCGGTGGTCTGCAAAACTCACAATCTTGTCTACTGGTCAAAAAAACAGTGTGACAACGTAACATGCGGCCAATCAAAAAACTAGGATTTAACCCGTCACCTAGTCTGATCAGACCTCGGCCATTCCTCCAGCGACCTGATGCAAACAACCGAAGACAGATCGATTTTTCTGGATTTTCCCGGCCGCATTGCCCGCTATGTACACTGGACAGACCATTCCGCGCTCAAGTTATTAGATAATGGTCGAGACATCAAGTTGATCCAATCTGCCGTTCACGACAAATATTTATCGTTTATATCAATGATCTTGAATCAACACTCTTCGCCCAGAATCCCTATCCAATCACCAATCAGGCGGTTACGCTCTCCTTGTAGGCCGTCATCTCGGAAATATGGAACACCCGGGTTTTAAGACCGTGTTTCCTTATCCCCCAGGCCAGCTGAATCATGCAGGCGGGACAGCTCGTCACCAGGATGTCGGCTTCGGTCTTTTTCAAATTGTCGATCTTGCGATCCAGCACCTTCTGGGACAGATCGTAATGCGTCAGGGCATACGATCCGGCGCCGCCGCAACACCAGTCGGCTTCTGCCATTTCCCGAAATTCCACGTTGGGAAGACTGTTGAGGAGATCCCTGCTCTCGGATTTAATGCCCTGTCCGCGCACCGCATGGCAGGGATCATGGTAGGTGACCACTGCTTTGCCGTCCTTGGCGACCACCTCCTGGACCGCTTCGGTGCCGGCATGGGCGTCGTGGTAACTGTCCATGACTTCCTGCTTCTTCTCCTCATCAGCACCGAATTTAGAAGTGTAGAGGAATTCCACCACGTCCCTGATCTTCGAACTGATCTGCTCGATCTGCTCGAGTTTTTCGGGATCATCGGCATATACTTTCTTGTATTCCTTAAGAAAGGACGCACAACTGGAGCAGTCGGTGACAATCACGTCTACCTCGGCCTCGGCAAAGATCTTCAGGTTTTTCTCGGCCAGCACCTTGGTATTTTCAATATCGCCATAGCTCCACGGCGGCAGGCCACAGCAACAGTTGTTCAGAACGGTTACCGATTTGCCGACTTGCTTCAGCGATTCGAAGGTGGCTTTTCCGGCTTCCACCTGGATGACGTCGACGCCGCAGCCGACGAAATAGCCGATCCTAAGATCACTTCCCTGCCCCACATAGGTTTCTGGTTTAGTAGTTCCTCGAAACGAACTCATGGGCAATTTCTCGACGATACCTTCCGCCTTGGGCAGGTCTCGGCCGAAAATACGCAACAGACCGAGCGCTTTGGCCAACTTCGAGGCGCCGCTGTTCTTGCCGAGCGCCGCTGTCCTGGCGGCCAGATGGAGGCGCTTGGGATAGGGCAGAAGATGTTCAAAGAGCAATCGGTGGGCCGGTTTTTTTCCCACCTTGTCGAAATATTCGGCCCGGGCATTGAGTACCAGATCGGCGGTGGGCACGGAACCGAAACAGTTGGTCGTGCAGGCGCCGCAGCCGAGACAGGTGAACAGAGGATCTTCCATTTCCTCGTTCCATTCGACTCGCTCTTCGATGATTCCGCGGAGCAGCGCCAGACGTCCCCTGGCAACTCCGGATTCATGGCCGGTGGCCCGGAAAATCGGGCAGGCAACATGACAAAACCCGCATTTATTACATTGTGCAATGGCATCATAATTTGACGACACAGTCATAGCTTAATCCTCACCGTTGATATGCATAAAATAGTTTGAACGCAGTCCTCAACCCCTCTCACACCCGGCCCGGCAGTGCTCCGGGTGCAAACACACTGTCGGGATCGAGTGCGTTCTTGATCAGATGACTGAGCCGCCAATCCGGCCGTGAAGAACCGAAGAGATCATGCTCTTTGCCGAACTCCTCGGTGGCTTTAAGCAACTTGCAATGTCCCTTGAATTTGGTTGCCATACCGTCAAGGGCCGACCACTGACTGGTGGTAAGCGCTTCGAAACCGGCATAGATTCTGCCTCCGGCCACATCAAGCAGCACCCCGGCAGGGGTGGCTGCCTGGGCCAACTGATCTGCGAACTCGGCACCGTGCTTGATGACGAAATCGGCCTGAAACACGAATGGAGCCTCCCAGATAGAAGCGAAGGTGGGTGCCAGGAATCCTTCCACCACCGGATAGACCTCGGCCTCGGCCAGATCCAGTCCACTGCCCTTCATCACTTCAGCACAGCGTTCGATCTGGGAATCGACCACGAGTTCGAGCCCTTCAAAGCCCACCTGCAGGGTTGCCCGACCGGCTCCTGGTTTGATCGTCACCAGGGCTGCCAGAAGGTTTGAGTTTACTATTTTCAACCCTGCTTCAAAGCAGGCTTCCAGGCTGCCGGAGCCAGAGAGCTGCTTACATACTTCCGGCCTGGTGGCAATTTTCCAGGTTGCCTCGGTAATGAATCCGAGGGTTCCCATGGAACCGGTCAACAGCCTGGTCATGTCGTAGCCGGCCACATTCTTCACGACTTTGCCTCCGGCCGATACCATGCTGCCGCTGCTGTCGATATATTGCAGGCCGAGCAGCATGTCACGGGGGGCGCTGTAGGCCAGACGCTCCGGCCCCACTTCGGCTGTGGCGACAATGGACCCGATAGTGGTTGCGGTGGTGCCGAACGGCGGTCTCAGCGGCAGCCACTGATTCTGCTCGCCCAATTTCTCCTGCAGCGCCGCAAGCGTTACCCCGGAACCAACGGTGATAAACTGGTTATCCTGATCATACTCTATGAATTCGGTCATTTTCAGGCTGTCGATCACCACACTCTCTTTTGTGAGCGGGTTGCCCAAACCGTTGAAAGTTCCTGTGCCGGCAATCCTGATTGCTTTATTTTCCGCTAACGCGGCCCGCACCGCGTCCATGGCCTCGGCCACACCAGCAGCTTCCGCTCCGCCCAGACGCTTGAGTACGGTGGGTGGGCTGTCCGGCAATTTATCGGCGCCTTCCGGGGGCAGCGGGATGATTTTGGTGGGATTGAGCAGATTTTTCGGGTCGAAGGCCGACTTCACCTTCTGTTGGGTATTCAAATCATGGCCCGAGAATACCATTTTCATGGCCTCGCGTTTTTCTTCGCCGATGCCGTGTTCACCAGATATAGTCCCGCCGAATTCGGCACAGATCTCCATGATGTCCCAGCCGGCCTTGTGCACCTGTT
>CBFCWR010000194.1:0-6217 GCA_965601575.1 uncultured Desulfofustis sp.
GCGCGGATCAGTATTTCGAGATGTTCCTGCTGCTCGTGGTCCCGCATATCGCGCATCACTGCCAGGGTTGGTATACCCAGAGACAGGACGTCGACCAGGGAATTATAGCCGCCGAACACCACCGCACTTTTGGAACTGTAGAGGGCTTCGACGTAGTGCGGCCCAAAGCGCTCCACGGAACAGAAATCGAGGCCTTCAAGTTTCTGCCTGCAGCTCGAGATAACATCGTGGCCCACGAAGATACGGAAACGTCCGAATTTGGGACCCAGGAGCCCGATGGCCTCCGTCAGTCTATCGAAAAACCCATCGGTATGTTCTCCGAACCAGGGGATCGATATGGTACAGCCATAACGGTTCAGGACTGCCGGATGAGCAGCGGAGACCAGCTCGATCAACCTTGAAACATAGCCGCACTCCACAGGATCGACATCAAAACGTTCCGCCAGCGCGGCCTGATGATCTTCGCCGAGAACCGTACTATCGCCATACCAGAGCAGCGCGGAAAAATGGCGTTGATAAAGATCGGCCGCCACCCCGGAGCCAACCTGAGCAACCGATCCGACAATACCGCGCATGCCCAGCACCCACAAGGGTCGATCTTCTGTCCCCATCTCGAGAGAAGGAACCAGCTCGCGATGCTTGCCCTGGGGGGTATGGTCCGCCAGAATTATTCGCGGTCGATACAATGACACAAGCTGGAGGATCTGTTCCCCCCGCAGCTGACCGAGCTCTTTGTCTTCAAACCCCCCTGGGCCCTCGATCCCGGTCGACTTACCGTCGATCACTACGGTATCGTAAGCCGGCAGCTTGATCCAGTCCAGAGGTATAGTGCCGATCAACTCCTGAGTCTGAGCACAGCCGGTGAGCAGACATACCTTGAGGTGGGGATAGATCCGCCGCAGCGCCATACCGATCGCCACCGACCTGCTCACATGACCAAGGCCACGGCCGTCATGACCGTAGAGTAAAATATCCAATCGCGTCTGCTCCATCGATAATCGTGCCTAATTGAATACTCGCCGAGCCTGCCAGTAGCGTTCGTACCAGTAAGGATCGGTCATTTTCGAAATGGTGACGCCGACAGTGGTGGAGACGTGGATAAAGCGATATTTTTCAAGGTAGATGCCAATATGACGGTCTCTCCACCCGGTCTTGAAAAAGATTAAGTCGCCGGGGCGCAAGCCTGAATTGGTGATCAGTCCACCAAGATTGGCCTGCTGGTCTGTGGTTCTCGGCAGCTCGAGCCCGAATTTCTGCTGGTAGGTGAGCTGCACGAAGGCCGAGCAGTCGATGCCTCGTCTACTCTGTCCCCCGTTACGATACGGCACGCCCTGCCAGGTGACATATTGGCTCAGCAGCCGGGTTTTTACCTCAGCCTGGCTCAACCCCAGAGAGTGAAGATGTGTGGGCGGCTCCACAGCCTGCCTGCCACAGCCTCCCGCCAGGACGATCAGGACCAGGGTCAGCACGCGAACCATGATCGGGGCGCTCAAGTTCCGGGCTGTAATGTTGGTGAGTCGCCGTCTCATCGTCTTGCCGGGTCAACTGGCTTTCTTTTGCACCACGAGAGATAGATGCAGATCACAGACATTGGTATTGGTCGGACCGGTTTTCAGCAGACCGTCTGTCTTTTCATAAAAATGGTAAGAGTCGTTGTCGTTCAAATATGCCCCCAGATCGAGCTTTGCCGACCTTGCCCGTTCCAGCAGCTCCAGGTCGGAAAACGCACCGGCAGCGTCGGTGGGCCCGTCGTTACCGTCCGTTGACGCGGCCAGGAATGACACCTCCCGGCAGAGGGATTCGTGCCGTGCCATTTCCATCAGATAGGCCAGGGCCATCTCCTGGTTCCGTCCCCCTTTTCCAGTACCCCTGATCTGCACCACCGGTTCTCCACCGGACAGGATACACACCGGCGGACTGGCAATTGTTGACTGTACCGCACAATCGATGGCGATACCCGCAAGAATTTTGGCAACTTCCCTGGCTTCACCAACAATCCTGCTGCTCAATTTGATCACCTCATAACCCCGCCGCCGAGCTTCCTCGGCCGCGGCATTCAGTGCCTTCGCGTTGGTTCCGATGAGGATATTTTCGGTCAGCGCCAGAGCCGGATGGCCCTCTTTCAATGTTTCTTCAACTTCACCCTTGATCCCGCTTTCAAGCAACTCACGCACAGGTTCCGGGATGCCTGTGTCGATCTGGTATTTTTGCACTATTTCCCAGGCATCCCGGTAGGTTGTCGGATCGCTGCAGGTGATCCCCGAAGCGATGCTGGAAAGCGCATCACCGACCACATCGGAGAGAATAAAATTGACCGACCGGGCCGGCGCCAGCCTCTCCACAAGGCGCCCCCCTTTAATCATAGACAGGTGCTTGCGAATGCAGTTGATTTCTTCTATATCGGCGCCGCAGGCGAGCAGCAGACCTGTGGTCTTCTGCTTGTCCTCCAGGCTCAGCGCATGACTACCGTCTCGATAGGGAAGCGGGATGAGCGCAGAGCCGCCCCCTGAGATAAGGGAAATGACCAGGGTCTGTTCATCGGCCTGGTCGGCAATGGATATGATTTTCTCTGCCCCGCGCCGCCCGTTTTCATCGGGCACCGGATGGTCCGCCTCAACGGTCTCGATGCGCTCAAGTTTTTCCACATGGCCGTATTTGACCACGATCAGGCCGCCGTCCAGCCGGTCACCCAGAATCTTCTCGAGGGCCAGAGCCATCGGCGCTGTGGCTTTACCGGCACCGATAACCATGACTTTGTTGAAATCGTCCAGGTTGATCGAGTGAAAACGCTCATCCAGTTTCACCGTCATTGCCGTGCCGTCATAGCTGACGTGGTCGATGAGCATCTTATAGGGATCGACCCGATCCAGACCGGCTTTGAAAATGGCGCCGAGGTCTTCTCTTCTGGTTGAATACACACTGGCCTCCTTTCCTACTCTGGGGTTAGGTTGGTCTACTATACAGTTATTTCAGACCTTTATCCAGTAGTGTCAACGAAGCTAATTGCTTCCTTTTCCGATTTTGTTGCGGTAAAGTGACCCAGGCCGGGGCTCCGATGGTCGGGTGCCGTCCGGCCGCCGTCAGACTTCGGACAATGAAAATTGCCTACTACATGCCCTTCAAACCGCCTGACCATGTCAATCCGTCTGGCGATCTGATCACCGGCAGAGAATTACAGCAGTTTCTGGCCCAGCAGAACCATCATATTGACCTGGTCAGTTCCCTGAGGAGCCGCTGGATTTACCTGAAACCGCGTGCGCTCGCCCAGTACCGCTCTGAAACAGAACGGGTCAGAGCCCTGCTGCACAGAGATCCGGCCGATCTCTGGCTCACCTACCATACCTATTATAAAGCTCCCGACCTTCTCGGACCGTCTTGTGTGCACGCGCTGGACCTGCCCTATGTCATATTTCAGGGAATATACTCCACCAAACGGAAACGAAACCTCAAGACCCTGCCCGGTTTCCTGCTCAATCGTCGGGCTCTGAGCTCAGCGCAGATGGTGTATACCAATAAGAAAAAGGACGAGAAAAACCTGCGCCGCCTGCTGTCTGAGAATCGGGTAGCTTATGTACCACCGGGCATCAGACCCGCCCACTTTCCCTTCGATGCACACGCCCGGCAGGAGCTCAGACAAAGATGGCGGGTTAAGGAGCGACTGGTGGTGCTGTGCACGGCGATGCTCAGGCCCGGGGTCAAGACCGAAGGCGTCAGACAGGTGATAAAAAGCTGCGGGGCATTGCATCGGTCAGCTCGCAAGATTCTCCTGGTGGTCATTGGCGACGGCCTCAACCGTCGTATGCTCGAGGAGGAGGCCCACGAGATTCTCGGCTCCTCTTGCCTCTTTCTCGGTAGAATCGAGCGTTCGCAACTGTACCGTTATTACAGTGGTGCCGACCTGTTCGCCTTTCCCGGAATCGAGGAATCGCTTGGTATGGTTTACCTCGAAGCCCAATCCACCGGTCTTCCGGTGGCCGCGTTCAGCGATTGGGGAGCCTCGGAAGCAGTTAAACACGACCAGACCGGCCTGCTGACCCCAGCCGCCAACCCTGATCAGTTTACTATATCGATCAAGCGACTGCTGGATGATTCTGAACTCAGAGCACAGCTGGGTGAGGCGGCTAAAGAGCACGTACGCCGCACCCATGACTTGCAAAAAAACTATGCTGAACTGGCTGTCAACCTGGAGGAGATTGTCCGTCGCCACCGCTCATTGTCGAATTCCCGCCGGTAAACTCGTGGGGTCCGCCTTACATTTTTCAGGACTTTCGCTATAATATGGCAGTGTCTCAGTTGCTGACCGACAATTCTTGAGGTTGAAATGAACAATAGGAAAATTGCTGCCGCCGGACTCATCGGTGCGCTCCTTCTCTCTTTGCCTTTGGCCGCCTGGGCTGCACAGGCAGATAACGAGATTGCCTGGGGCATCCTGGTGATGGAGCTGATGGGTGGCCTGGCGCTTTTTCTAGCCGGCCTGGAGCAGCTCTCGGACGGGCTCAAGAAAGTTGCCGGTGATGCGCTTAAGGTGATGTTGGCCCGCCTGACCACCAATCGAGTCAGCGGTGCCATTACCGGCGCGGTGGTGACCGGGATTCTGAATTCTTCATCAATCACCACGGTACTGGTGGTCGGTTTTGTAACTGCCGGTATCATGACCCTGTCCCAGTCGGTCGGAGTCATCATGGGAGCCAATATCGGCTCCACCGTCACTGCCCAGATCCTGGCGTTCAATATCTCCACCTATGCCCTTCTGCCGGTCGCCGTCGGCTTTTTCCTGATTTTTACTGACAAGAGTGAAAAGCTCAAATATAGCGGCATGATGATCATGGGCATGGGGCTGGTTTTTTTCGGCATGTCGGTAATGAGCGAGGCGATGTCACCGCTGCGCAGTTACGAGCCGTTTCTGGAGATGCTCAAGAGGATGGAAAAACCGCTGCTCGGCATCCTGGCCGGTGCCCTGTTCACCGGTCTGGTGCAATCATCTGCGGCCACGGTAGGTATCGCCATCGCCCTGGCCAGCAAGGGCTTTTTAGCCCTGGAGGCAGGGATCGCACTGGCCCTAGGGGCCAACATCGGTACCTGCGTAACCGCGCTGCTGGCCGCCATCGGCAAGCCCCCCGAAGCGGTGAGGGCCGCCGTCGTGCACATTTTCTTCAATATTGCCGGGGTGTTGCTCTGGTTTTTCTTCATTCCCCAGCTGGCCGCTTTTGCCACCTGGTTTTCCCCGTCGAGCCCCGAACTGGCGGGCAGCGCCAGGCTCTCAGCCGAAGTACCACGCCAGATCGCCAATGCCAACACCTTGTTCAACGTGGTAAACACCTGCATTTTTCTGCCCTTTACCACGCTTTTCGCCTGGATTGCCACCAGAGTGGTCCCCGCTCGCCCCGCCCCGCCGGGGCCCATCAAGCCCGCGTTTCTCGACGCTTCTGTGCTCGATGTACCTTCCCTGGCACTGGAACGCGTCCGTCAGGAACTGGCTCGGGCCAGCGAGATCATCCTGACCATGTTCCAAACCGCAGGCAAGGCTCTGCGAAGCGACGATATCGACATGATGCGCTCTCTCGTCCGCGAGGATGACAAGATCGATTTCCTGGAGACCGCCTGCCTCGACTATTTGAGCAAAATCAGACAGCACCACCTCACCTCGGCGGAAAGCCTTGACCACCAGCATCTCATGGTCTCAGCGGTCGCCCTGGAAAATTTAGGCGACGTGATCGAAACCGATATAGTCAGGCTTGGGGTCCAGGCTATCCAGATCAGCCATGAACGAAGCGAAGAGACCAAGAGATTGACCTATGATCTTTATGCCTCGGTGGAAAATTGTATCTTGCTGCTTGGCAGTGTACTCAGCGAAAAGAATCAGACAGCCGCGGAGAAAATCCTTCAATACGAGAGGAAAGTCAAATCGATCCAGCATGAGCTGATGGTGCGTAAATCGAACAGGCTTGGTTCAGAAGATGAAGCGGCCCTTAAAACCGCGAGGATAGAGGTTTCTTTCTCGGATAAGCTGGTGCGGATGTACAGCATTGTAAAACGAATCACCAAAGAAAATATCGAGCCCGATCAGCAGGAATCGTGAGCCCGCCCCTGGAGCAAGACCGATCCCTGCTGCTCATGTGGTTCCCCCGCAACCATCCATTTTTTTCAATATTGAGGCGTGCGGGAAATTTTACCACAGGCATATTATTGATATTCCGGTGAACATGGCGGGGACAGA
>CBFCWR010000195.1:0-6189 GCA_965601575.1 uncultured Desulfofustis sp.
CAGGACATGGAAACGGTTGACTTCAGCCGGTGTGATATCCGGCAGCCAGACCAGGTCGAAGCCTCGAGCCTCACTGAAAGATCTGATCCTACCGGCCTGCTCGACGGTAATTTGAGTTTTGGCTGCCACCAGGGTCACCGTCGCCCAGCTGCGAATAACGGCGAGGTGGGCGCCTGGATCCCGGTTAGAGTCCACGAGCAGATCGGCAAACAGATTGACAAGCCTCAGGCTTTCCCGGGGCGGGACATGGGCATGGGTGGTAATGCTCAACAAACCATCTTCAGCCAGTTGGCTGAAGCACATACGGAGAGTGTCCAGGGTCAGAAGGGCATTGGTCGCAGCCGATTTGAGCCCGCCGAAATCCTCGCCGGTCATCGGTAGATCGATGAGTGAGTATAATGTGTCGGAATTGTGGAGATACCCCCTGAGTGTGGCGGTGAGTAACGATACTTCGGGTCGTCCATAGGGATCGCCCATCCGGGAAGCCATGTCGAACTTTTTGATTTGGGCCAGGGACCTGTTGTCAGCAAGGGCGGTAATCTTTCCCGCGCCGTGGTAAAGAGCCAGCCCCAATTGGTCAGCACCGGCCTCGGGGCCGATCAAAACGCGGGAAGGGTTCTCCTGCAGCTGGTAGGCAAGGGCCATGGTGGTATTGTCCAGAAAGGCGAAATCTTCTGCGGTGGCATTCTGATAGAGCGTGCCGGCAAGGTGGCCATCGAGTATGACCAGAAACTGATCAGGCAGTGGCCTGGTGTTGTGCAGCGACAACCCGGGGGCTCCATGAAACGCTGGTGCCTGGACGATCTGCACAAGACCTTGGGGGCCGGAATGGCGGGCCACTATTTCACTTCCTGGCATGGCCATCAATTGGGGAAAATCCTTGTGGTCGGATATCTGCGGGGCATGCGGCAACCGCCAGAACATGAGCGCCAGCACAAGTGCCGTACCGCACCCGGCCGCGATTCTCGCAGCCCCCCTGATACCGGCCAAAGATGCCGTGAGGAGCAGAACTGAGCAGCCGCACATGATCAGACGCGGAGGGAATAAGAAGAGCGCCGGCAGAACCAGGATTCCGCCCAGGCCGGAGCCGATGAAGCTGGCACCGTAATGACCCGGTATGCGTGCCGGATCATCCTGAAGTGCCAGTCCGATGTACATACCGCTGAAAATAAAGGGCAGGATGAAGGCCATTTCAAGCAGGCCGATTCTCAAAACCTGAGTCGGCTGCCAGACCATTTGAATGAGGTCCAGATCCACCGCCTGGCCAAGTCCCAGGCTCAACGGGATACTCAGGGCCAGACCCAGCAGGGACAGGTGGCGCAGCACGGGGGGAGTGAGCGAAGAGAAGCGCTGCAGAAGAAGCAGTATGGTGCCGCTGACGCCGAAACCGAGCAGGGCGATACTGATTATCAACCAGGCCAGGTGCTCCCAGAAGCGTAGAGCCAATTCGCGCATCAGCGCCAGTTCGACGCTGATGGTGACCAGGGAAACCAGAAAAACAGTCACCCTCAGGCGGGTCGGACTGTCAGAATGATCGGTCATTTTCTGACCAGGGGAACGAAGCGTACCGCCATCAGGTTTCTGCTGGAAACCGATCCGTCCTGATCTTTGGTAACCAGGATCAGATACTGGGTGCCGAACCTCTTGCCGACCGGTATCAGCATTCTGCCGCCTGGTGCAAGCTGCTCGACCAGCGGTGGTGGTATTTCTCCGGCCGCGCAGGTGACAATGATACCGTCAAACGGGGCGGCTTCGGGCCACCCGAAATAGCCGTCCCCGTGACGGAGATTGATCATGTCGTAGCCGTTTTCCCGCAGGGTGCTTCTGGCCCGATCCAGCAATGGTTCAATAATTTCAATGCTGTAAACCCGGGAGGTGAGCTCGGCCAGCACCGCCGCCTGGTAGCCTGAACCGGTGCCGATCTCGAGCACCTTGGAGGTTGGCGTGAGCTGCAGTTGCCGGGTCATTTCGGCGACGATAAAAGGTTGTGAAATGGTCTGGCCGTAGCCGATCGCCAGCGGCGTGTCCTGATAACTGTATCTCCTGTTTTTATCCGGAACGAATTCGTGCCGCGGCACCCGGCCCATGGCCTTCAGCACGTCGGGATCTTTCATGCCATAGCCGCTGATCACCGCCAGCATGTGCTGCATCGCCTTATCCGTCTTTGGCTCATCCGATGCCGCTGAACCAGAGGAGGCAAGCAGGAACAGGAGCACGAAGGCGAGCACCAGGAGAATGGCTTTGGAGCTCATCAATTCCCGAGTCAGGGCTCTATTTCCGCTGGTGTCCGTTACCATGTCGGCAATCCTTTCAGATAGTGGTCTTAAAAAATTTTTATCAAATAACGGGCGTGCATTCAAGCCCTCGGCAGATCGACGTCATCCTCGTAGGGCGGACTGCAGGCTGACAGGGCCCCTGCAACAATCAAGGTCATGAGACTCAACATTCTTGAAATCATAAAGCTATCACCACGATGTTACATTTACAGGGGGAGGCGAATCGTTATATTCTAAAGATAATACCTCTTTTCTCCCACTCTGCATTTCGTCTGAGGGGCATGTCCTGCACAAGGCGGTAGAGAGGAGATGGCGATGAAAGGTATGACCTCTTGCAGTTTCGTTTTTACGGCTCCATGTGCTGTAGACTCCCACAGCATTTCAACGGGAACACTCACGTCCGGTTCATGTTCAACTAAACTTACGGAATCGTTAATAAATAGACGAGATCGCCGATATTTGTATCGGCCGTTTCGGGAGGAAATCACACCGATGTTCCGGTGTGATTGGCAGGGGGAAACACCTGGTCTGTTCAGACCCCATTCGGCGGTACGGGACCATACCGGATGGTTGGCCAGCCATGGAGTTTCTCAACTCAGATTATGGGGGTAGAATAATGAAGTTCAGAGATCTGTTTGTCGCCAAGTATCTGCACAGTGATCCCGAGGTGCGCATGAAGTTCGTCATGAACTCCAACGATGCCAAGCTGCTTCGTCAAATGTCTGAAAAAGACAACGACGAAAAAGTACGCAGAGCTGCTGCAGAACGCGCTGACTCACTGATGGCCGGACAGCGTCAGCCGGCATGAATGGTTGGCTGAAACACTTCGGTAGTCTCACCAGATGAACTGCCACTCTTGATTGCAGGCAGTTCTTTTCTCTCTTCCAACGGGGAATCTCGTCCTTTCTGCAGGGCATACCGTATCACCAGATAACCTCTAAGCCATTTGCAAAACGATCTTTTCGCCCAAACTCTGCGTTATGCTCGAAATTTTATCCTCGGAATATCAATCATATGCCTGTGGTAAAATTCCTCGCATGCCTTGATTTTGAACGAAAATCTTAGTTTTGCAAAAGGCTCCTCTTAATATATTTATCTTCTCATTGTCTGCGGGAAGATAAGTGGTCAGCGCCGTTCGGTCGTTGATCAGCACCTGAAATAGAAAGATTATCGGTTGAGTTACTCCTCCCCTCGCTCCACGGTGAGTTCCAATCCCCTGAGGCCCTTGAACACGCTGACATCCCCTTCTATCTTGGCGAGCGGATTGCCAGGAGAAATCAACCGGGGTTTATCAGAACTACTCGCCGGGGTGCGGCCGTAAAGAATGCAGAAACCCGAACCCTGCAGCCAGTAGGCGATATCGCCGATTTCAAATTCCTCTCGAGGATTTTCCGCCTCAATAGTCACCGGGATGGTTCCGTACAATTCATCTCCCCAGGTGGATAAGCTGACCTGCAGGGGAAGTGCTTCCCAGAATCTCGCGCAGGTCTCGGGTGCTGCTTCGGTGAGTAATCGTGCTTTCAGTTCACCGATCTCTTTGGCTTTTAACAGTATGGTTTTCATGGTGTGATGGTTCTCTTGTTGCGGGCGACAATAAATTGTTTTCGTCAGCCATCATCCTGGCGCGTAACCACCAGAGAATGTGGTCATTAAGGTCCATCCAAACTCTACTGCTGCGTCAGAGCCACTGTAGCATCTCACGGTTTATTTTGACAATGGCCATATTCGCTGCCAGTCGATAATTGGCCTAATATTCACACCTTTAGTATCCCGCAGCGGTCTTGCTCCCCGATCGTGTGTGTTCCTCATTGAGGTGTGTCATCTTCGGGTCGCATGCCCCTATCTGTTGGTAGTTTGGTCAAAAGATCTTATTTTTTACAGTAGTGATCAGAGGTTATGACAATTCGATTTTTGCTATTGCATCTCTTCGATTGGTTATCACGATGGGTAATCCCTGGTTTTGGAACACGAACTACAGATTTTTTCCATCCATGTCTCGCACAATTGGAAAATGGAGGTAGAGAGTTGTCATGTCCATTATCACCATTGCCAGACAGTTCGGCGCAGGAGGCAAAACCCTGGGAACCTTGGTAGCTGACAGGTTGGGGTACACGCTGGTCGATGAAGAAATCGTCGAGTTGATTGCCAAGGAAGCCAAAATCTCGCCTGAATGGGTTGATTCTGTTGCCAGGGAGACGGGCAGTGAAAAGTTTATCAAGAGGATGCTTTTCAAGGTCGGGCCTTTTCGAAAGGGCTATGTCAAGAGGGCACTGGACAACGAGCCCGAGTATTTTGACGGCAACCTTTATATCTCATTGCTCCATAAAATATTACCCCAGATTGCATCCCAGGATAATGTCATAATAATCGGTCGGGGCGGCCAGTATATTCTGGCTGAGCATCCTGATGCCTATCATTTCCTTCTGGTCGCAGATACTGAATATCGAATAAGATTCATGATGGAACACTATCATCTTGATCGTAAACAGGCCCAGGTCGTCGTGGACAAACAGAGTAAACGCCGACTTCATCTGTATCGATATTTTGCCCGTACCGATTATGACCAGCCCGCCCACTATCACCTTGTTTTCAATATGAGAAAGGTCTCCATGGAAAGCGCTGTGCAAGCCGTCTGTCAATTGGTGGGAGCTCAAGCCTCATCATAAATCCGTCGATCCCGGTACACAAAAAAGCCTAAGAACGCCACTCCAGCCAGGGCAGACAGGATTGAGCCGGAGAATACCCCCAGTTTTGAGCAGTTGAGCAGGTACGTGTCGGTAAAGGAGAGTCCGGCAATGAAGAGCGACATGGTAAACCCGATCCCTCCCAGCATCCCCGCTCCGATGATGTGATTCCACTTCACATTCAATGGGAGCGTGGCGACCCCAAGACGAACCGCCAGATATGATGCCAGACCGATGCCTATGGGCTTGCCGATCAGCAGTCCAATGAAGCAGCCTAAGGCAACCGGGTTCAATACAGCGTTGGTCACCGGCATGTCGTCGAATGATAACCCGGCATTAAAAAATGCGAAAAGGGGAAGAATGCCGAAAATAACACTGGGCAGCAGGGCATGTTCCATCCGTTGAAGGGGGGTGGCCACATCATGACAGGCGGTTTCAAGCTCCTGAACGTTATTCAGATGTTCGGGTTTGATAAATATTGAAAACCATTGACCGTCAATGTCCCGATTGGTGTGCATTTTATTGATGATACGCCGGACCACGCTTATGAATCTGACCATGTCATATTTGCCCCGGGCCGGGACAAGCATGGCAACCACGACGCCGGCGATGGTTGCGTGCACTCCGGACCCGAGAACGCAGGCCCAGGTGACCACGCCCATGATGACATAAAAGGCGATCAACCGGACATACAGCAAATTGGCGACGACTAAAATAAGTGCACAAACCAGGGCGGCCGCAAGGAAATTAACGGAGATACTTTTGGTGTAAAAAACCGCAATTATAATTACTGCCCCCAGATCGTCTGCAATCGCAAAAGTGGATAGAAAAATCCTTAGACCAATGGGCAGATTACGGCCCAAAATGGCGATGACTCCCAGAGAAAAGGCAATATCTGTTGCCACTGGAATGCCCCATCCGTTCATTCCCGGTTTACCGTAATTGAAAACAACATAGATGAGGCCAGGAATAATCATACCGCCACCCGCAGCAACAATGGGCAGCAATGCCATCTTCGGGGTCGCGAGTTCACCAACAAGGATCTCTCTTTTTATTTCAAGCCCGACAGTGAAAAAGAACAGGGCCATCAGCCCATCATTGATGAAATGCTGAAGGGAACTGCTGTAATTGAAGGTACCAATAGAAAAAGAAATGTGGAGATGGAGCAGATGCTCATATAACTCATGGTACCCCGAGTTGGCCAGGATTGCTGCGCTTATTGCAGCCAG
>CBFCWR010000196.1:0-6173 GCA_965601575.1 uncultured Desulfofustis sp.
GCATAGACCGCCGCGACGATCCCATAAACTGCCGAAGCTAACACGACAGCGAGCAAAATGATCCGGCCAAACCGGAACACGAATGCCCGCTGAAATAACTTCACCGCCTTTTTTTCAGCCATAGTGACTCCTGAGTATCGCAAGGGATAGCATCATCTCAAATCCAAAATATTTGATATATCCGGAGGACAATCTCCGAACGATGTATTCAGAGAAACGATACATCTGATTTTTATCAATCAAATTCCACGTAAACACTAACGGATAAAGCATATCCACAGGGTTTACGCCTGTCAATTGAGCCTGGTGATTTTCTTACACAATTGTCTCTTCTGCTGACAACGAAATCCGAGGGCGGTCGATAATAGCTATTGCTGGCTGAAGATAATGATTTGTGTGTCACCCGGTTCAATTGCTTTTTCTGGCCGCCGGGATGCAAAAAAGAATACGGGATCAGAGATCTTCTTCCTGCAGTTGTCTGTCAACAAATGTGGCAAAATGGGCAGACCCACGGAGTATAATTGATATAACGGTGATGCGGGATATGGAACTGTGTATCAGTCTGTATACGACAAAAAGCTGGCAGCAGCGCTGAAATGTACTGAAAGATCATTATAGTGGTGTGAAAGTTTCGGTGCTGTGCGCTGGTCTTGAGAAGGCTAAGATTTATTTTGTCGCGATGGATTTCAGAACCGGCGCCGGAAATAAACGATAAAAAGGAACTGAACGGATATGTTTCAACCCCTTGATAAAGCAGACTCAGCCGCAGTGGCGGAATCCGTGGAAGAGGTCGTCGAAATATTGTACAAGGACCTGTCTTTAAGAGATCGTGTGGTGATGTCCAAGCTTACCGAGCGTGAGTTGGATTCTGATGTGTACCTGATCCTGGCCAAAATTATCAGAAAAGAGTTTGGTCTTTATAACCAGAATGAGACGCTGATCAACTCGTGCAGGAATTATCTAGGCACCACGTACGACTCATATGAAGACCCTGCCATGGTAATCATAAAAGAATTGTGGAACAAAGTGCGCCGGGACCACCACCTTCGCCTCGTCAAAGGTTGAGTTGATCGCTTGCTTAAGCATCCAGCTATGGTGATGACTGCTTAATTGCCGTTTCCACATAAGGCAGCAGGTTGGCAGCGATGATTTGATAGCCGGCCGGATTGGGATGGATGCCATCCGCCTGGTTCTTGTTTGGCTCGGCGGCCACATCTTTGAGGAAAAAAGGCATAAAAACTACCTCGTGTCGGCGGGCCAACTGTGGATACAGTTCATTAAAGGCGGTCACGTAGGTTTTTCCGAGATTGGTCAGCATCATCATGCCGGTGAGCACGACAGTCACTTCCTCCTGCTTCAATCTGACAATAATCTGCTCGATATTCTCTTCCACAAGCTTCGGGTCAATACCCCGCAGCCCGTCATTGGCACCCGTTTCAAGGATCACTATATCCGGGTTCAATTTCAGTACCCAGTCAATACGGGCTTTGGCCCCGCTGCTTGTTTCACCGCTGATTCCGGCGTTGACTACCCGGTAATTCAGCCCCCGTTCCGCCAGCAGCTTTTCAAGCTGAGCAGGATAGCTTTCTTTCGGGGCTACTCCCAAACCGGCAGTGAGGCTGTCTCCCATGGCGACGATTACTCCCTCTGAGTTGGTGCTTTTTACCTCTTTAACCGTTTCGGTTTTCTGGGCTGGTGGGCCAGAGTCGCACCCAGTCAGTGCGTGCAGGATGAGTATCCCCAGGAAAATCACTATGGTTTTGCTGCTGCTCACGTGCATAGTCGTCATGCTCAAGTACCGTTCTGCTGCTGAAGATAGGCGGCAGGTCTCTGTTGAATGATGCCGAAGGAACTGGTCAGCCCGATGAGTACCACCAGGAAAATGGAGCCGATCACTGTCAACCCGGCGACATGCCAATGGGGCTGATAGACGATATTGAAAACTGTGGAGCAGATCAGCCAGGCCGCTCCTTCGGCGAATATCACGGCCATGACGGAGCTGAGCAGGGCAAGCATGGCATGTTCGCAGGTCAGCAGCCGGAGGACGAAATTACTGTCGGCACCGAGTACCTTGTAATAGACCGTCTCCCTGATTCGATCGAGCCTGGTGGCGAAAATGGTGCTTATCAGAATCAGACAGCCGGCCATGATCGAAAAGGAAGCAAAGAAGGTGATTACCACGGAAAGGCGTTTCATCAACTGACCAAATCGGTCTGCGACGTCGGCGACATTGATGGTCGACACGTTGGGTAGTTGGGCAACAATCGCAGTGATCATGTCCGGGATCATCTCCCTGGGAAGGTGTATGGCCGAGAAAAATGTCTGGGGAGCCGCTTCGAGAGTAGCAGGCTCGAACACGAAGTAGAAAAAGGGGTAGAGACGTGATTTCGTCCTGGACCGAATACTGGTTACCTGGGCATCAATTTCAACACCCTGGATATTGAAGCGCAGGCGGTCATCAAGTTCGATTTCTCCGATTTCAGCGATGGAGTCGAGTACCGACAGGGCGACCACTCCGGCGGGTAATTTTTCTGTACCCTCGAAAAGGGAGTTACCGTCAATGATGACTTCATCATCGAGGAGGTTTTCCCGGTAAGTCAGGTTGAACTCCCGCCCCAGATTGTCCGTTTTCCTCTCTCTTTCCTGTTCCGGGTCAATTGGCTGGTTGTTGATTGACAGCAGGCGGGCCCTTATTACCGGGAAGAGTACGACTTCCTCTCCCACCACCGCCTGGAAGAGATCTTTCTGATCCTGCTGGATGTCTATGCAGAACAGATTGGGTGCGTTCTCCGGATACGACTCTATGAAGGTGGCGAAGAGGTTGAGTTTCAAAAGAAAAATCACCAGCAGAACGGAGATGGCGGAGGTCAAGGTCACGATAATCGACCGGGAGGCGTTCCCGGGCCGGTAGAGACTCTTTGCCGCTTGGCGGAGCGCCAGTGTCGGCAGCGGTATTCGTTTCAGCAGCCAGAGACAGGCAGAGGCGGTTAATGAAACGGTGGCGATCAGCAGCACCAGACCGAGCACAAAGAAAATGCCGATTTTAATATCGTCGATTTGACGAATGACCAGCAGGCTCAGAAATAGGCTGCAGATGATTCCCGTAAGTAGTGGTGCCGTGTGCCGTTTTGCCGCCCCGGTTTCATGTCTGAAAATCATCACCGGCTTGACGTTTCCGAGCCGGTGCAGAGGCAGCAGAGTAAACACGGTCACCACCAGAATACCGAGCACAATCCCCTCCAGCGTGTCTGCAGGGTGAAACGCATAACCAACACCCTGCGGGACCAGGTCACCAAACAGCAATGGGAAAAGCCGTTTGATCGTATAGCCCAGACCAATCCCGATCAGGCTGCCGAGCGCGCCCATGAAGGATACCATGATCAGATACTGAGTCAGAAGAAAGCGGTTGGAGGCGCCAAAGGCTTTGGTAACCGCAATGACTTTCTGTTTCTGGTAAAGAATTGCCGAGAGCGAGCCCTGCATGCCGATGCCGCTGAGCATCAAAGTCAGAATACTGATGCAGGAGAGGAAAAAGAGCAAGTTGTCGAAAAAGATCCTCACTCGAGAACGCGCCCCCGAGGCTGTTTCGACTCGCTCGACTCTGGGGACGGCTGCTTCGCTTAACATTTCTGTTATATTTTCAGCATCATCGGGTTCAGCGAGTCGGAGCAGTATCTCATGTTCAGCCCTGCTGCCGCGCCCCAGAAGACCAAGTTGGTCCAGGTCCGCCAACGATATGAATATCCGGGGCCCGAAGGACAGAAACGACACTGGCCGCATCGACTCGAAGACTAGGACATCGGCAATCGTGAAGCCCATGTCGCCAATGATCAATTTTTCACCGGTAGAGAGATTGAGCCTGTCGAGCACCTCCTGAGCGACCACCACTTTGCCAGGTCCCAGGGCATCACCCAATTGCCGCCCCGAAGAAAGTGTGATGGTCCCGAAAAAGGGGTAGGCGGATTCAACCGCCTTGATGCCGGAGAGCAATGAGTTGTCCTTGCTCTCTGAGAGTGCTACCGTATAAAACTCGAAGGTTTTCTGCTGCTCAAGACGGTTATCCTTGACCAGGTTGTCGACTGCCCGCTGCAGTTTATCAGATATGGGCTGATGGGCATGAATAATGATGTCGCCCCCCTGGAGGTCTCTTGCCTCATCAATCAGAGAGCCGTGGACATCGCGCCTGAAGCTGTTGAGGGCGGTAAGAGTCGCGATGGAGAGGGCGACGCAGATAACGAAGGTGATTACCTGCTTACCGCCATAACGCAGTTCTTCAATGAGGAAGCGGTAATGAATCATCATTGGCGGTATCCCGTATCTACAAGTCGTCCATCGTGGAGGGATAACACGCGATCGGCCCTGTCGGAAATTTCGCTGCTGTGGGTGGCAAGCAACAGGGTCATGTTGAATTCCTGCTGCAACTCGAGGAGCAGTTCTACTACTTCCCGGGAATTTTCCGAATCGAGATTGCCGGTTGGTTCATCTGCAAACACCAGCTGGGGATTATTGATCAGTGCCCGACAGATGGCCACCCGCTGTTTTTCACCACCGGACAGCTGTTCGGGACGATTGTTACGTCGCTCCCACAACCCGACACGGTGCAGGAGTCGGGAAGCTTTTTCAGAAGCCTCTGGATCCCGATTAAGTTCAGCGGGAAACATGATATTTTCCATCGATGTCAGCGAAGGAACCAGATGAAAGGCCTGAAATACAAAACCGATCAATCTGTTTCTGAGTGGTGCTAAGCGGTTCTCATCGAAATCCGTGATATCCTGCTCACCCAGCCACACCCGACCATTGCTCGGTTTGTCTAGTCCGGAAAGAACAGTGAGTAAGGTTGTCTTGCCGCTGCCGCTGGCCCCGGAGATGACTGCGAACTCTCCCGCCTCAAGCTGCATTGAAATATCATTGAGTACTATCGCCCGGCGCTCGCCAATGGTGTAGTGCTTTGAAATATGTGCCGCTCGAAGTATCGGATCTGACATCAGTGTCTCCTGCTGAAAATTATAACGCTGCTTCCTTGTGCCACACGATAATCATAAAAAGTGGCTTTAAATGGGGAGCAGCCAACAAAGATATACAATGAAGGGATGAGAAAAGTGGCCGGCCGTTCTATTTCAGGTGGCTGATCGCTCTAGAGCAGTGACAGGTGCCGGGGATCCGCACTACCGGCCGAGATAAAAATGGTGTGTGCCGGAATCTGAGTTTCTTGATCTACAGGGAAATGCGAAAGCGCTCTTATTCCACTTTGATGACGACCATGGTTATATCATCTTCCTGGCTCAGGTCGCCGCGGAAGCGCTGGACCTCCGTAACAATCGCCTTTTGTATGTCAGCAGCTGTTGCTTCTCTATGCGTGGCTATCAACTGATTCACTCTCTCGTGTCCAAAAAGCCGATGCTCACCATTTCGGGTTTCGAATATGCCATCGGTGCCGACCAGGATCACGTCCCCTGTCTCGACATCCGTAAGCTGGTTTTTGAAATCATAGTTCTCGTCGATGCCGAGAACGATTCCCGTCCCCTCCAGTTTAGTTACCTCGTTTGTTTTTTTGTGATAGTGAAGCGGCGGCTCATGGCCGGCCCTTACCCAGCGCAGCTGCCGCGAGTAGGGATGCAGTTCCAGGAAGAACATGGTGGTGAAATTCCCACTGGCCGCACAGTCACTGGAAATCCACTTGTTTATTTCGTTCAGCAATTGAGCCGGATCCGAATATTTTCCTATGGATGAAATTAAAAAGGCCCTTACCGTGGTCATCAACATGGCGGCCCCCACCCCATGTCCGCAAGCATCGGCGACGGCAATGCCAAGTTTCCCGTCCGGTAAACCGTAATAATCGTAGTAGTCTCCCCCGGTCTGGTCACAATACATCGAAAAACCGCTCACATCATAGCCTTGCACAGATGGGTTTTGTGTAGGCAGAAGATTCTGCTGGACCTCCTCGGCAAGCTTCAGGGAGTGCATCAACTCGAAGCGATGCCGGAGCCCATCAATCATGTGATTGGTGTGTTCTGCGATAACGCCAAATTCGTCCTGGGTGGCCACAGGTACTTTGCTTCTCAGATCGCCCTGTCTGACTTTCTCAAGGATGACTGTCTGGTTGTTGAACAACAGCTTTAAATTCTGGGAATAGGAGATGATAAGGTTGAAAATCAAGATCATCAGAACACCCA
>CBFCWR010000197.1:0-6167 GCA_965601575.1 uncultured Desulfofustis sp.
AAATTTCGAGCATAACGCAGAGTTTGGGCGAAAAGATCGTTTTGCAAATGGCTCGCTTGAAAGCCCCGCGTCAGCCAGCCACTGGCGCTTCAGGCTGATCGACAACACGACCCGTCAGGTAAGTGGACGCACTGACCAGTTAATTTCACCTAACCTCTGAATGCCACATTTGGGGTTGAGATCCACACTGTCGAAACTGATAATCTCTCGTAGAAAAAATGCAATTTTCCAGACGGTTATGGTCCTCGGTACACTTATGTGCCCCCCTGGATCCGAGCGCCGTGTCGGATCATTCTACCCAGATATCAGAACACTTGGCATGGGCATCAATCTTTTCATTTGCGCCAGGACTATTTTCTGCCTTCAGGTCATGGCATGGACCGCAAAGATGACTATTTTTTTATGGTCTATCTACGACCATTCCGGTCGTTTATTTCAATTCACTCAGGGGGAATCACCATAACACTCACCTGACATCCACAGGAGGACACATCATGAAACGAAGAGTATCGAGCATTCTGGCCGCTCTCATGGTCATCACCTTTCTCACTACAAGCGGTTATTGCGATGACAAAGTCGAGGCTGAAAATCTGATCAGCAAAGCATCAACGGTGGTCAACAGTTTCGCAACTGATCCTGATCTTGGGTGGTTCCGGGAAAAGGTCAAGGATGCCAAAGCCATCCTAA
Organism: uncultured Desulfofustis sp.; assembly: GCA_965601575.1. GTDB lineage: Bacteria > Desulfobacterota > Desulfobulbia > Desulfobulbales > Desulfocapsaceae > JABDQA01. The sequence continues at coordinate 688 of CBFCWR010000197.1, forward strand.
TCATACCCCAGAGTATTCAAGGTGCTTTTTTCATAGGGGGCTCTGGCGGTTCTGGGGCGCTCTTGACCCATGACACGGGTTCCAGTGAATGGGGTTACCCCGCTTTTTATACCGTTGGCTCTTTATCGTTCGGATTACAATTTGGTGGTGAAGCCTCTGAGATAGTACTGCTTGTCATGAGCGATCGGGGCATGGAAAAACTATTAACCAGTTCGTTCAAGCTCGGCGCTGATATAACCCTGGCAGCCGGACCGGTGGGTGGGGGAGCCGCGGCCGGAACTGCCGATGTATTGTCCTATGCACGATCTAAAGGCGCCTTTGCCGGCGTCTCTCTTGCGGGTGCAATTGTTAAGACCAAAGATAAATTCAATGAAGCCTATTACGGCCAACCGGTGAGCCCCACCGATATCCTGATACGCAAAACCGTGTCCAATCCGCAGGCGGATGGATTACGACAGGACATCAGCGCAATCACGGCGAAATAGCGCCCAGCAGATCTGAAATGGCGAGTCCTCTTCGGGAGGACTCCAACCGCAGAGGAGCTAGTGATGAGCGTCTTTTTTGTGATCAGTACGTCGGAAATAGTCGACCAGCAACGCTATGAAAAATACGTCGAACTGGCCGGTCCGATTGTCGAGAGCTACGGCGGTGAGTATCTGCTCCAGTCAGACAAGATTATCGCCGCCAAGGACTGGCAGGCCCACAAAATCGTGATCATCAGGTTCGACAGCAAGGAGCAGATGGATCGGTGCTTTCAGTCGGATGAATACAAGGAAATTATCCCTTTCAGGGAGGGATCAATCATCTCCAGATTCGTCGTGGTCGAGTCATGATGTGCATGGGCGCCGATGATGAAAAGCACCAGGCCGGCACTTCTGTGCCGGTCTGGGGCGCGAGACTATTCTTTTTCAGGCAGGGAAGTGATCGTGCCGTCCCAGGTGTCAACTTTTCCGCCCAGCTCCCCCTCCTCGGAGAACCAGGTCTGGGTCACGTTCTTGGTTTCGGTAAAGAAGGCGAAACCGTCTCGCCCCATGACATGAAGATCACCGAAGAATGACTGTTTGTGACCGGTGAATCCGAATATGCCGACCGGAACCGGAATACCGACATTGACGCCGACCATACCGCCATCGGTCCGGTAGGCGAATTCACGGGCATAATAGCCATTCTGGGTATAGATTACCGAGCCGTTGGCAAAACGGCTGTTGTTCATGATGGCCAGCCCTTCCTCGAAATTATCCACCCGCTTGATGCACAACACCGGGCCGAACACTTCCTCACTGCCGATTGACATATCCTCGGTCACGTGATCGAAGATGGTGGGCCCGATAAAATAGCCGTTCCGGCATTCTTCCGGCACCTCCGGGTTGCGGCCGTCGAGTACCAGTTCGGCGCCCTCGTTGACGCCGGTCTCAATCCAGTCGAGGACAAACTCCATATGCCCCTTGTTGACCACCGGACCCATCTGGGAACTTCTTTCATAGGCGGCGCCCTGGTGTTTCTGGTGTTCGACGGCGAACTTTTTGAGGTAGCCCACCAGTTCGTCGGCAATCGCCTGTTCGACCACGATGGTCGGCAAGGCCATACACCGTTGTCCGGCGCATCCGCAAAAGGCGTTGATGATGCCGTGGGCGGTGCGCTCTATTTTGCAGTCGCGCAGAACCAGCGCGTGATTCTTGGCCTCGCATAAGGCCTGTACCCTTTTGCCGTGGGCAGCGGCGGTGGAATAAATGTGCTTGCCAACCTTGGTCGAACCGACAAAGGAAACCCCTTTGATGTCGGGGTGCTCGAGCAGGATCTCGGCCTGTTCCCTGCCGGCGGTAAAGACGTTGAGCACTCCGTCGGGCAGACCGGCCTCCTGCCACAGCTCCATCATCCTCATGGACGATTGCGGCACGAAACTGGCGGCTTTCAAGATCATGCAGTTGCCGGTGGCGATGCAGATCGGGGTCATCCACCCGTGGGGGATCATGGCCGGGAAATTCCAGGGGGCGATACCGGCAAATACGCCAATCGGATGATGGTACTGCACGGTGTCGTAGCCGGGGGAGACCTGCATGAGCGACTCGCCTTTCATCAAATGTGGTGCACCGGCGGCAAATTCCACCACCTCGTTGACTTTGAGCACGTCACCCATGGCTTCCTGCCAGGCCTTGCCCATTTCCATGGCCAGCAGATAGGTCAGCTCATCGAGGTGGGTGTCGACCAGATGCTTCATCCGAAACAGCACTTGAACCCTCTTGTTGACCGGCGTGTTGGACCAATCCGGGTAAGCCTTCACCGCGGCACCGATAATCTGCTCGACTTCCCCGGAGGTGCATTGGGGGGCCCGGGCAATAACCTCTCCGGTGGAAGGATTGTAGCAGTCCATGTAGGTATCGGTTTGGGAGATTTTCCACTCACCGCCGACATGGTATTTCAGGGTCCGCACCTTACCGGCAGGATCCTCGACAAAGTAGCGTGGGGCAGTGTCAGTAGGCATGGTGGTCATAAGGGATGTCTCCTCAGCAAGATGCGCTTGAAAATATTTGTTGACTCGTAAGCCGTTCGGGTCTCTAAACTCCAGGTAGGCAGGTTCTACACTTTTTTAGGTGTCGTTACCATGCTAATTTGCCTGGTGAAGCCGATAATGGTTTCGGAGGTATACCTTCTTAAAAACCTCCTCGTTCTGCAACGAACAGTTCTACCTCATCCATGGTCGGCATGAAATTCGCGCAGCCGTGTTTAGTCACGACTATCGCCCCGCAGGCATTGCCCAGCCGGGCAGATTTATACCATCCCCAGCCGTTCACGTATCCATAGAGAAAACCACTGCCGAAGGCATCGCCGGCCCCAAGGATATTATGGATTTCAACGGGGTATCCGGGTACGTCAATCTGCTCGATGGTCCCATCTTCTTTTTTCAGATGGACGCGCACACCCTCAGGGCCAATCTTCTCTAGAAGGGCTTTGGGACCGAGGTTGAGCAGGGCACGAATAGCTCCCTGGCTGTCCCCGTCAACTTTCGCGTCGGAAATTTGTGAGTGGGTCATGCTGATTTGCCCCGCGTCAACCAGCATGGCCGCGTTTATTTCGTCTTCGGTGCCGATGACGAGGTCGACATTGGCCAGTACCGATCGAACCGTTACCCCGAAAGCCCGGGGGTCGTGCCACTGATCTGGGCGAAAATCGATATCGAGCACGACCTCCTTGCCCGCCTTGCGAGCCAATTCGGCGGCGAATATGGTCGCAGTTCGGCAGGGATCCTTGCTCAGGTTGGTGCCGGCGAACTGCAGGACCTTGCTGGTGGCCACAGGCGCTGCCAGAACATCATCGATGGTCATTTCGATGTCGGCGCAGTTGTCGCGGTAATAGACCAGTGGAAATTTGTCCGGTGGCTCGATACCCAGGGCCACGGCACTGGTCCGATGCCCTGGTTTCCGGGGACTGAATCTGGTATCGACCCCCTCTTGGTTCAAGAAGTGCAGGATGAAATCACCCACGGGATCCTCCCCCAGACCGGTGAGCAGCGCCGTTTTCAAACCCAGCCGGCGGGCGCCGACGCTGATATTGGTGGGCGATCCTCCGATATAGGCGGCAAAGCTTTTTATATCGACGAAGGGTGAGCCGACCTCATTGGCATATAGATCTATCGATGAACGGCCCATGTGAAGCGTATCGAACTGCGGTGCTTGATTGGTCATGTCGTCGGACTCACGGATTAAATGATTACGCGCAGCTGTAATTTCAACACACTTCCATATACTTCACATCTGCAATTTCACACTCTGCACTTGAGCCAGTGTAAGAAATCCCCTCATTGACCGCAACAAACAATACCACTTTTGCTGGCAATGGGTGCCGGAGACGACCTTGACAACGGAGACGCACCACTGGCCTGAAAATATCCATTGAGATTGTGGCAGGCATTGCCACTGGAAGGAACTAGTCAGGGCAAGATAGACCGCTGCGGGAAATAAGCTTGATAGACATGCGGGGCGCCCAGTCAGGATAGCACAACTTTAGGGTATGCGAGATTTTCTCGTGTGTCGCAGCAAGTGTCGTCAATGACATGCTGCACTGCGGCAGAGCCGGGCGCGGGACCGGTCAAGCACTAGTTCAAATAACCAAGGCTCCAGTACAGCAGCACAATCCCCAGCAATAGAACGATACCTATTACGACTAATTCTGTGGGGCTGTTGCCAAACTGGACTGGTTCTGACTTCTCTTCCTCAGTCTTGAGGTCGGTCGAGAGGTTTTGATGTCCCTCTCTTCGTAAATCCTCTCTCAATTCTTCAAAGTAGACTTTCTCTGCCCTGGCATACGCAACTCCGCACAGCGGACACAGTTCATGACCAACCTTGTCGATGCCACAATTGATGCATTTGGTGAAAGATCGAACCATTGTGTAATCCTTCGGTAGACAAACAAATCAATGATTCCTTGCGATACATATCGCTCGATGATACATGACAGAACACATTGCAAAAAACACACCACTTCTACACTTTAGATGAAGTCGCGTTTAGTATTCGATTTCATTTATAATCTTAATCGGAACTGAATAGTGTAAGATAGGGAACACCGCTGAATACACACAACCATTGTACAAACGTGTCGCTCACTGACAAAGTTTGTCACTTATGGGGTCTGATTCCGAATTTCAGCACGCGGTCGATCCGGATATTAATCCCTCAGGTAGAGCTGATTGCCATTTCCGCAGATCTAGCGATGTTTCCCGTGCATCTTTGTTCCCCCAATCTGCTCCCTCGTGCAGTAATTGCTGAATCTCGATCCTGCCTGTGCACATTCAAATTGATAGGTAAATGTCCGATCCCATAAAATCACCATAAGAGATGAAAGCCCCCAACCTCCGCTGGTGAGCATCTCTAACGGTTGAAAAAGAAATGGTTTTTATTTTATCTGGTGCCGATCCTCTCTACCGGTTTATGATCACTGCAGAAAAACTTTGGTGGGCTTGATTGGCCAATTCTGCCTGTTTTAAAAATGAGACCGGTGGAGTAAAGTAGTTACCACTCCGATCTTTTTTCAGCATAGCGATTTAATTTCAAGCCTGACCGCAGGTAAGAATTGAGAGGAGCCGGCGGGGGCGCTGCGCAGCGCTATCAATGTGTGGTGCATCCTGCAGGATTGGACCTATTTCGCCACCTAGTAAACCTCATCACTAGCAACCAGGAACAGCCATGGGCGGATTTTTCGGTGTTGTGTCAAATGACGACTGTGTGAGAGATGTCTTTTACGGAACAGATTACCATTCTCACCTGGGGACCAAGCGCGGCGGAATGGCGGTCATCAACTCCTCGGGAATCAAGAGATCGATTCACAATATTCAGAACAACTATTTCCGTACCAAGTTCGAACCTGACCTCGCGAAATTCAAAGGACGCCAGGGCATTGGGGTGATAAGTGATTTCGATGCTCAACCGCTGATCGTCAGCTCCCATCTCGGAACCTTTGGCATCGTCACGGTTGGCAAGATA
>CBFCWR010000198.1:0-6158 GCA_965601575.1 uncultured Desulfofustis sp.
ATCTTGAGCAAAAATCCTAATTTTTGTTTGCAGGTTTTCTGTTCGGTTACTGCATGGTGATGGCAAAGTGATGTCTCGTTTTATCACATCGGCTTGCGGGGCAATTTCCTCACGCGCCACGATCTCGAGCAAAAAATCTAATTTTGATTTGAGAACGGCTCCTTCAACGAGTTTTTAAAATCTGTGAGGATGAGAACTCTCGGTGCATCAATGGCCTGCTGGTCCAATATCATTCAATCTTCTATGCGTGGATCGGAAACCTCATTTTTGAGTAGCGGAGAATCGGTAATTCATGCTTTAAAACGATGATGAAACTTTTCCCATCGAGCAATCAAATAAAAAGGCGGCACGTCGGTTCTCAGGGGTTTACCCTGATCGAGCTGCTGGTCGTGGTGATCATTATCGGCATCCTGGCCGGGTACATCGGCCCCAGGATCATCGGTCGCCCCGAGGAGGCCAGGCGTACCAAGGCCGAGGTCCAGGTGGCAGGGATCGAGACTGCGCTGAAGCTGTACAGGCTCGACAACGGCTTTTATCCATCGACTGACCAGGGCCTCCAGGCACTGGTGGAGCCGCCCCGCAGTGGTAAAATCCCGAAGAAATGGCGGGACGGCGGATACCTTGACGCCAATCGGGTGCCCAGGGACCCCTGGGATAACCCATTTGTTTACCTCAGCCCAGGACTGCAGGGAGATTTCGACCTCAGTTCATATGGGGCAGACGGTGAACCGGGCGGGGAAGGTGACGACCGCGACATCAACAATTGGGAACTGGAGTGAGGGCACAACGCGGGAGAGAGGGATTTACGCTTCTGGAACTGCTGGTCGTTTCTGTCCTGATCGCAATCACGCTGTCGTTGACCGTTCCTCGAGTCCAGGACCTGTTCTTCAATGACCCGTTGAGCCGTTCGGCTCGCGTTCTTGTCTCAGCGATTAACGAGGCCAGGGGGATGGCGCTCGAGTCGGGGCTGGGAAGTGTGCTACTGGTCGATTTTTCCTCCGGGAATGTTGCGATCCAACTGCAACCGGACAGTTCGGGCCGAGATGTTTCGTTTACTGCCGAGCCTGTCAGGGTGAGGGTGGCCACGCCGGTCACCTTCGGTTCGGTCTGGACTCATACCAGCGGCCCCCTGATGAGCGGAACAACGCCGATCTGGATCAACAGGCGGGGCATGATCGAGCCAGCCATAATCGAGCTCAGGGACGCTGATCGAATCATGTCGATCAAAGTCTCACCGTTTCAGCCCGAAGCAGAAGTATTCGACCACGCTCTCCCTCCACCTGAAACCCTGCTCGCCGGCTCTTCGGTGAGCAGTTGATTGATCCGGCGCCAACTGTTGTGAGACGTTTGATTATTTCACCAGACAAAGCGAGAGGCTCCTCTGCCGGTTTCACTCTTCTTGAGCTGATGGTTGCCATTGCTGTACTGGCAATTGCCCTGGTAGCGCTTCTGTCAAGTCAGAGTCGAACCATGTTCGTGGCCGACATCAATGATTTTGCCTCCACCTCGGCGCAACTGGGGACCCGACAGCTCACCGAGATACTCTCCCGGGAAATGAACGCGTCCCCTCGAGCTGCCAATTTCGATGCGCCTCATACGGGGTATTTCTGGGAGGTGGAACTTGGTGTGCCTCCTTTGGATCAGGATATTCTCAGCGTTGAGGTTGTCGACTACCTCCAGCGCATAGACCTGGTTGTCGGCGATGAAAGGCGAAACCGGAGCATCACCATAACCAGGTACCGGTTCAGCGCCGAGCCACGATGAGATCACTTCGGTATTCACAGGGCAGGGGGGGCTTCACCCTTATCGAACTGCTGGTCGCCATCGCCCTGCTGGGGATCTCCATGACACTGGTTCTGGGGATTTACAGTTCGGTATTTTCGGTGGTGGCGCAGGTCGATCAAAAGGGTTCTTATCAGAATCGAGCGGGGCTGCTCATCGATCAGCTGCACAGAGATTTTTACGGAATATACAAAGCTCAATCCGGTTTTTTCAGAGCCGGGCTTGAAGCGGATCAGGCTGGTGAGATCCCCCTCTTCGAATTCACCACCACCAGCCGGTTGCGGTTTAGGGAATCGGCCCCGACGGAGTCGATATCCATGGTTCGCTACAGCCTGAAAAAAGTTGTAAAAGAAAACAGCTTTCTTCTTTATCGCGATGAAGTTCCAATTAATTTTGGTGTTGTCAAGGGGGGCGATTCTGGTGCGACCAGGATCCTGGTAAGTGAGCGAGTCGCAGATTTCAGGCTGAGTTTCAAGGATCGCTACGGCTCATTTCTCGATCGCTGGGAAGCCCGTTCATCGGGCATGACGGATGGTCCCGACGATGACCGCTTTCCCCGGCTGGTCAGGATCGAACTCGAGCTCGCAGAAAGCGCTGAGAGAGGAGGAAAAACCAAGACCTTGTCCCATACGATTGCCATACCCATCTCGCGCTATGCAGTTGAATCCGGCAGTAGGGAGCGCTGAAATGGTGCGGCGCGGGACTCTGGATGAACGGGGCATGGCTCTGCTACTCGTGGTTGCGGTAATTGGTGTACTTGGCGTTGCTTTGCTGGCCTTCAACGACCGCACCGAGTCCGCTATGGAGCGGGCGTTCTATGTTCAGGACCAGTTGCATCTTCAGGCACTGGCCGAGTCCGGCATCGATATCGGCCTCGCTATACTGCATCAGGACCAGGAAGCTGGCGACCACGACAGCCTGGTCGAAGAGTGGTCGACGATAAAGGCAGGCGACCTTGGAACTCTTTTCAGGGAAGGCGAGCTGCGGGTGAGCATAGCTGATCTTTCCGGACGATTCCCGATCAACCGGCTGGTGCCGCTCGGTACTGCCGACACCACCAATGATTCGGAGTCCTTTCGTAATGTTCTCGTCCGGCTGCTCAGCAGTGGTGAGTTCGCGGTTGAAGATGAGATCGAGGCACGCATTATAGTCGACAGTTTGACGGACTGGCTGGACGGAAACGATGAGCCTTTGCCATATGGTGCGGAGAACAGCTACTACCTGGGACTGGAGGAAGCCCGCCCGGCCCGCAACGGGCCCGTGGAATTGATGGATGAACTGCTTCAGGTCCGGGGCATGACAAGGGAAGTGCTCTATGGAAGTGATGAAAAGAAGGGGCTTGCGGAGTATATTAGCATTTATGGGATCGGCAAAATAAATATCAATACGGCGCCTGTTCTTCTGCTTCAAATGCTGGCCCCTGGTGTTTCGGAAGAAGATGTAAACATCATTGATGAGTTTCGAAGAGAAGAGGATTCCGGGCCGCTGTTGAAAAATGCAGACTGGTACAGGTCCGTGGTGGGCTGGCCCCAAAATATAGTCATAAACCCTTCATTGATTGCTACCAAAAGCTCATTTTTTACCATCGATTCAGCGGCTCGCTTTAGAACCCACACGCTTCGCATGATGGCCCAGGTGGGACGAAGCTCGGAAGAATTAGCGGTCTACAAAAGGAGTATGGAATAATCCATGGGCTCGAGCCAATTATTCATACTCGATATCTGCGATGGAGCAGCCGCCGGACTGCTGTGCAAAGCAGAAAAGCGTTCTCTGGTTCCTTTGGCTTCAAGTTTCATCAAAACAGAGCCGGAGCAGGATATTTTTGCGGCGGTTGAACAGGTGATCGGCGATTGCGACGCCTCATCGTGCAGGTGCCGCCTGGCCCTGCCGGCGTCGATGTTTTATTTCAAGAATCTTGCGTTGCCTTTTACCGACAGGCGAAAGATAGATGAGACAGTAGGGTATGAACTGCAGGACCTGATCAGTTTCGGAAACGAGCCCTTTGCCTACGATACCGTTGTCATCGATAGCAAAGGCTCCTCAACCAGGCTGCTGGCTGCGGTCATCAAAGAGTCGGAGATGTCCCCCTGGCTGGAAATTCTGGACAGACACGGGCTCATGGTCGAAATGATCACCGTCTCGCCGCTGATTCGAATGACAGAGCTTCTCAATTCCTCGGATGGCCATGGGGGGGCGCTCATCTATCTGGATGCTGGACAGAAGGAATCAAGCCTCGTTTACAATATGGATGGTGCAGCAACAGCGGTACGCGTGCTCCCGGGAGTGGGGGGCTCCAGGGGGCAACTCATAGATGAGTTGCTGAGAACTGTGCTGATAGTTGGGGCGCAAGCCGGCTCTATACCCGATGCTTCACTCAGGATCGGCGGTGCTGCCGCCGATGAGCTCGGTACAGATTTGTTCGCAGGGCAGAAAGAGTTCACTTCAGTGGAAATCATCGACTCCAGGGAACTCGGGCTCTCGAACGACCAGGCCATGCAGATGCTGCCTGTGTATCTGGTGCCGCGACTGTGGGGGCTTGCGGTCCAACCACGCAACCATGCGGGTCTGCTCAATATGGTGCGGAACAAAGTGGAACGAAACGCCAGCCTGTCATTGGTGAAAAAATATGCCCCGATTATTCTACTGCTTTTGGGGGCAATTGGTCTGGCCGTGGGGTACCAGGTGTTCGAATACCAGAAGATGGTGGCTGAGCGGGACCGGCTCGCAGAAGAGGCGGAACGCATCTATTCCCAGACCATGGACGGTAAAAAACCGGTGAACGATCCGGTTGCCGAACTAGCTGCGCGCATCAACACGATCGATCAGTCGATGGTTGCTTCCCTGGTCGAACACCCGGAACTCAGTGCAGTGGCCCTGTTGTCCGATATTTCCAAAAGAATGCCGAGTTCGGTTCAAGTGAGCTTCAAGCGCTTTTCCTTCGACCGAAGAAAGGTGATGCTGGACGGGATTACCGATACTTACAACGACGTGGATGTCATCAAGAAAAGTCTTGAACGCTCGCCCCTCTATAAGGCTGTATCTATTGAATCGGCCGGCAGCGAGGGAAAGGGGACAGAAGTGAGGTTTTCGATCGCCTTGCTCCTGTGATACGGGAAAACCAGAATGTGAATATGGCAGAAATAGGCTTGCATAAAGACGTGAAGCGCCATTTAAGCCGAAGGGAGCAATTCATGCTCGCGGCAGGCGGGGTGGTGCTGGTTGGCGTGCTTTTGCATCAGCTGGTCGTCGATCCGTTTGTGAGCCGCAGGAAGCGAATCGAGCGGTCATTGCAGAACAAGGCTGCGAGCGTGGTCGAGATGAAATTGCTGCAAGAACAGTACATGCAGGTGAGCGCCAATAAAAGCGACATCATGGGTAGACTGAAGGTCCGTGCCCCCGGATTCAGTCTTTTCACCTTTGTTGAAGCGCAGATCGAATCGGCCAGATTGAAGCAGCGGGTTACCTCGATAAACCCCACTCTGTCCGACTACCAGGAGGGGATAAGACGATCCGTAATCGACCTCAAAATTGAGGGGGTGGTGCTGCCCCAGCTGGTTGATTTTCTTGCCTCGATAGAGTCTTTTAATGAGGTTGTTTTTATCGATCGAATTGTCGTGCAGAGCAGTTCTGCAGAGGGCGGTTTGCTCGATACGACTTTGAGCGTGGTAACCTTTGAGATGGAACCTGCTTCATGAGCAGAGTGACTTACGAATTGGATAAGCAGTCTGGATCGGCGGCGCGTCATTTTGTCGTTGTGTCGGCCCTTATAATTCTTTGCTATTTTGCCGTTCATGCATTGTATGACCGGCTTGATTCTGCGCTGGATGGACGTCGGAATATGGCAGAGCAGCCTTCGGGCCACACGGCCGATCTGGTGCAGGCTGGTGCTTCATCAAGCCACATCGATAAAGAGGCAATTACCAGGCGCAACCTGTTCCTGCCATCATCGGGGCGCCAGGGTGGAAGCGCGTCTCGCGATCCAGTGGGCAGCGGGGGGGGAGCAGAACAGGACTTGCTACTGGTCGGCACCATAATTGAAAGCGGGGGGCGCAACCGGGCCGTGATTCTCGATGTGGAAGACAAAAAACAGGTGATGCTCGGCGAAGGCGATATGATCAAAGGGGTGAGCGTCAGGCAGATATACTCGGGCAAGGTGGTCATCAGCCGTCAGGGACAGAATGAACTGCTCGACATTGCCGAAGCGGTAAAGATCAGGGCGGCGAGCATGGACATGGCCTCCGGCGATACCACCGCGTCCACCCTTGGAACAACTCCTTTGCTGCCGAAAAACAGCCTCCAGGAAGACGATGAAAGTGAAGATGAGAGGCTGCGAGTCGACCTGAACAAACTCAAAAAAAAGGACGACAGGATTATTG